>DASRQW010000511.1 GCA_035696245.1 Longimicrobiaceae bacterium
CGTCCGCATAGTGCCAGCGATGCGGTCGATGTGGCTCCTGCTCGCGCTCCTCCTCGGAACCGCGACGGGAGATGCACGGCCCACGACACATCCCCCGGCGTCGGACGTTCGCATCTCCGCCTCCTCGCGGTCGGAGGTGGAGGTCCCGCGGCCGAGTCACGCGCCTCAGCTGGCGGTGCTGCGGACCATTTCCGCGGCCGCCCCCCGGCCCGGCCGGAGCAGCGGGCCGGATGGCGCGCCCGCGTCGAACCCCTACGCTCTTCCGAATCTCCACTCTGTCGCGAGCCACGGCCTCCGTCCGTCCTCTCGGACCGAAGCCGTCGCGCCGCACTGCCAGCGCCTTCCGTACTTCCCTAACGCTCCTCCGCAGGTCGTCTCCTAGCACACACGCGTCCGGCGAGCCGCCGGCGCGTCCCGGCGCACGAGCCCGCGTCCGTCCGCAAGCACGCGGATGGATTCGCGCGCGCCGGCCCATGCTTCGCCCGCGCCACCTCCGGCGCGGGCATGGACCGACCCTGCGAGAGGAAGCACCCATGTACCTGTCCCTGCTGCAAGCCGCCCAGCCCGGCACCTTCCACGGCGTTCCCGTGGACCCGGCGTCCGTCTTCTGCTACGCGATCGTGCTCGGCCTGGCCGTGCTGCTCTGGCGCAACCGCGACACCACGCCGCCCGGCTCGAACCGCCCGCGGCCGTCCGAGCCCGCGCCCCAACCGCGTGAGAAACAGCCGACCTGACGCTCGAATCGGCAGGGCAGACGGATGAAGGACGGAGCAGGGCGCATCCGAGCACTGTCCGTCCCGTTCGCCGAGCTTCGCATGAAGCGTTGAATCCAGATCGATAGATAAGAAACAGCGCGGGCCCGAGATTCGTCTCGGGCCCGCGCTGTCGCATCTACCGTCCTCTCATCTGCCGTCCACGGCGTCAGGTTCGTCCGGCTTCCTTCACGTTCGTCGTGTTGTCGTCCGCGTGCCGGTCGATGAGCTTGTCGAACGGGTCGATGCCCGCGCGCGCCGGCTTGCCCTGCACGACCACGGTGATGTGCTGCTCGCCCGTGCGGATGCGGTGGCGCTGGAGGTACAGCACCGGGCCGGAGTCCTTGTCGCTCCGCCCCTTGGGCGCGGGGCCGAACACGCCCACCTCCACCATGTCGTTCATGGGCGCCGCCTTCTCCACCCCCAGCGTGTCGGCGTAGGTCTTGTGCGCGTCGACGTCGATGTCCACCGAGTAGCGGCCTCCGCCCAGCGGGCGCGCCGTGGCCGACTTGGTCTTGTTCTCGAAAAAGGTCATCCGCAGGAACAGGTCGTCCACCGCGCCCTTCAGCGAATCCGGCGTGGCCGCCTGGATGTAGCGGTACAGCTCCAGCGAGGTCGTGTACGGCGGCTGCTGGAACTTCACCGCGTTCAGGTAGCTGGAGAGCGCCGTGTTCAGCTGCCGCTCGCCGATCAGGTCGCGCAGCTGGTACATGACCAGGCTGCCCTTGCGGTAGTGCACGTACTGCTGCCCCTCCACGCTGATCAGCGGCGACTCGCGCTCGCTCTCGAAGGCGCGGCCCTTGAGGTACATGTCCAGCTCGTAGCCCAGGAATCGCTTCATCTTCTCGCGCCCGTACTCCTTCTCCATCACCATCAGCGCGCTGTACTGCGACAGCGTCTCGCTGAGCAGCGTGGCGCCCTGCACGTTGGCCCCGATCACCTGGTGCGCCCACCACTGGTGCGCGACCTCGTGGGCGGTCACGTAGAAGGGATAGTCCACGTCGTCCGGCCCCTTCACCCGCGCGATGAACCCGATGGACTCCGAGAACGGGATCATGTTGGGCAGCGACTGCGCGTAGCTGGCGTAGCGCGGGAACTCCACGATGCGCACCTGGCGGTGCTGGTACGGCCCGAAGTTGGTCGTGTAGTAGTCCAGCGCCTTCTTGGTGGCCGCGATCATCCGGTCCACGTTGTAGGCGTGGGTGGGATGGTACAGCACCTCGATCTCCACGCCGCGCCAGTGGTCGCGCTTCACCGCGTAGCGGGCGGAGAGAAAGCCGTACAGGTTCAGGATGGGCGCGTCGCCGCGGAAGTGGAAGTAGCGGCGCCCGTTGGCCGTCCACGTGCGGTCCATCACCCCCGGCGCCACGGCCGTCTGGTCCGGCGAGGTGCTCACCGTGGCGTCGAAGTCCATCCAGTCCGCGTCGCTCGACACGTAGTTGTTGCGCCGGGCGGCCATGTCCCCGGGCGGCGCCATGCGCGGCTTGGGCTTCAGGCCGTAGCGCTTGCGGACCGCCGTGGTGCTCAGCTCGCCGCCCTCGTCGTACCCGATCTGGGGCAGGGCGCCGCTGTTGAAGAAGGTGCCGTTCTCCACCACCTGGGTGTTGGTCACCTCGTTGGGGAAGCCGTGGTTCTCGTACGCCAGCGAGAAGTGCATGGGCAGCGAGTCGCCCGGCTGCAGCGGCTGGGAGAGACGGTAGATGCGGTAGCCCCGCTCGTGGTCGTTCAGCACCAGCGCCGCCGGCCGCCCGAAGTCCATCTTCCGCACGTCGGCCATGCTCTGCACCCGCACGTGCACCGAGTCGATGGCCACCGCCGTCTTGTTGCGCAGCGTGTACGTGCCGCCCAGGTACAGGTCGCCGCGCTCCGGGACGATGTCCACCGCCAGCTTTGCCGCGGTGATGCGCGGCTGCGCCGCGTTCTGGAAGCGCTTGTAGCGCTTCTCGTACTCCGCCGCGCCGCGCTCCTCCGCCTTGGACGTGCGGTAGTCGTTCAGCACGTTGGTGTTGTAGAACGTCCACGCTCCAAGGCCCAGGAACGCCAGCGCGGAGACGGCGGACACCGCCCGCAGCGGCCCGCGGAAGCGGGCGCGGGCCAGGGCCGTGCGGCGGCTCCACTGCGTCTCCTGCCCGCGCACCCAGTACAGGCTGGTGAGCGTCACCAGCAGCAGGGCGAACGAGGCCCAGTACAGCTTCCACCACAGCCACGGCGTGCGGAACGGCCCGTAGCCGTTCATGTCCGAGTACGTCATCCCCGCGTCGGACGCGTACTTGTACAGGTGGTGCTCCAGCCCCATCTGGCCCATGAAGCCGTTGAAGAGGTAGAAGACGATCACCACCACGTGGCCCAGGTACTTGTTGTTCACCAGCGTGTGGACGAGCAGCGCCATGATGCACAGGAACACCCACCGCAGGCCCTGCACGCCGAACAGGCCGGTGAGGTACACGGGGATCTGGAACCGCGTGTAGCCCTGCGCCAGCTGGGTCACCATCCCGCCCAGCATCACCACCGCGAGCAGGACCGCGACCACGCCCACGAGGGCGCCCAGCTTGGAGACGAACGGCACCCACGTGGGCACCGGCAGCGCGTCCTGGATCTGCTGCGAGCCCAGGTCGCGCTCCCGCCAAACCAGCTCGCCCGCGTAGAAGGTGATGACGATGAGGATGAAGAGGCCGAACGTGGCCCCCATGATCTCCACCACCTCGTAGGTCACCGGGTACGTCACCGTGCCGTACAGCGAGCCCACCGTGGTCGCCGTCACGCCCAGGAACGCCAGCCCCGCCGCGACGATGGCGTAGAAGTACACGTTGCGCACGATGCCCTGGAACTCGCGCTTCATGCTGGACCACAGCATCGTCCGGCTCGCCGCGCCGCCGAACGAGCGCGACACGTCCGGCAGCGACAGGCGCACCGGCGCGGCCACCGGAGCGCCGTCCGACCTCTCCTCGGCCGCCACGCCGCGGCGGCGGCGCGCCGGGGCCGCGTGCGCGAAGCGGAAGGCGCGGTAGGCGAACAGGAAGATCAGCGCCGCCACGGCCAGCCACAGCAGCCGGTTCCACAGCAGCACCCCGTCCATCCCCACGATCGACGTGTTCTTCTGCGCCACCGACCAGTACCGCGT
>DASRQW010000512.1 GCA_035696245.1 Longimicrobiaceae bacterium
CCTGCGCGAGATGGTGGGCTACCTCAACCACTCGAAGAAGCCGCTGCACCAGGACGTGGTCTACATCGACACCGAGAAGGACGACGTCGGCGTCGAGATCGCGCTCCAGTACAACGACTCGTACAACGAGAGCGTCTTCTCCTTCGTCAACAACATCAACACGCACGAGGGCGGCTCGCACCTCACCGGGTTCAAGGCCGCGCTCACCAGCTCCATCAACGACTACGCCCGCCGCACCGGCCTCTTCAAGAAGGGTGGCCTGGAGGGCCTGTCGGGCGACGACGTTCGCGAGGGGCTGACCTGCGTGATCTCGGTGAAGGTGCGCGAGCCGCAGTTCGAGGGGCAGACCAAGACCAAGCTGGGCAACAGCGAGATCAAGGGCGCCGTGCAGAGCGTGGTGAACGAGAAGCTCTCGGAGTTCCTGGACGAGCACCCCGGCGTGGGGCGCGCCATCATCGAAAAGGCGATCTCGGCCGCCCGCGCCCGCGAGGCCGCCCGCAAGGCGCGCGACCTCACGCGCAAGAAGAGCGCGCTGGAGACGGGCGTGCTGCCGGGCAAGCTGGCCGACTGCTCCAGCAGCAACCCGGAGATCAGCGAGATCTACATCGTGGAGGGCGACTCCGCGGGCGGCAGCGCCAAGCAGGGCCGCAAGCGCGAGTTCCAGGCGATCCTGCCGCTCAAGGGCAAGATCCTGAACGTGGAGCGCGCCCGCTTCGACAAAGTGCTGAGCAACGACGAGATCCGCGCCATCATCACCGCCATCGGCACCGGCATCGGCGAGGACGAGTTCTCGCTGGCCAACGCGCGCTACCACAAGATTATCATCATGACCGACGCGGACGTGGACGGCTCCCACATCCGCACCCTGCTGCTGACGTTCTTCTTCCGCCAGATGCGGCAGCTCATCGACGAGGGCTTCGTCTACATCGCCCAGCCGCCGCTGTACCTGGTGAAGAAGGGCAAGCAGGAGCAGTACGCCTACTCCGACGACGAGCGCGACGAGATCCTCACGCGCTACAAGGGCGGCAGCCTGGAAGGCGACGGCAAGGGCATCCACGTGCAGCGCTACAAGGGCCTGGGCGAGATGAATCCGGAGCAGCTGTGGAAGACCACCATGGACCCGGACACGCGCACCCTGCTCCAGGTCTCCATGGAAGACGCGGTGGAGGCCGAGAAGGTGTTCAGCACCCTCATGGGCGAAGAGGTGGAGCCGCGCCGCCAGTTCATCGAGGCCAACGCCCGCTACGTCAAGAACCTCGACGTGTGACGGATGATCGGTAGATAGGATAGATGCGGGGCTCCGGTCGAAAGGCCGGGGCCCCGCTCTTCGTTCGGGCCGGCATGCTCTGAACTGCGCCGGCTTGCTATGCGTCCGCCCAGTATGTATAGTGGTATTACAAAATGTACTCTTCAGATGGAGGCGGACATGGGCATGGCGATGAAGGACGTGCGGGAAAACCTCTCCGAGCTCGTGAAGCGCGTTACCTACGGGGAGGAGCGGATAACCTTCGGCCCGAACCGCGGAGACGACGTGACGCTCGTCGCCACGGACCGTTTGCATCGCCTGGAGGAGCAGCTTCGCGAGGCGCGGGAAAGGCTTGCGGCCGCCCCGTTCGCGACCGGTGAGCCGCAGGCGTTCGCCGGCTTGCAGCAGGCGTTCGACGCGGGGGTCTTCTCCACGGGCGGCGAGGTTCGCACGCGCCGGCTGATCCCTGAGATGGACTTCGAAAGCTCGTTCACCCGCGAAGAGCGCGTTCGTGCTGGCGCGCGCGATACGCGCGAGCCCCAGTTCCGCCGCACCCGTCCGCGAGCGTAGCCCGCCCGTGACCGAGTACGAGGAATCTCCCCACCGCACACTCCGGCAGGGCGACATCGTTCTCGCACCGTCCGTGGCGCTGCTTCCTCCCGAACGCCACGACTTGTCGGCGCCTCGTTCCGCACCACGAATGCTCGGCACGACGCAGAGGATGGCGCTGTGGGACGAGCCCAGCGGAACGGGGGCGCCGGGTGTGTCGGCCGAGGTTCGATTCAGCCCGGTGCTCGTGCTGAGCCACGACTGCGAGCTGGAGAAGGACTTCAACGAGCGCGTCCGGGAGCTGATTGTCGGCGGGATGGCGGAGGACGCGGCGATCTTGGAGGCGGAAGCCGACCCCACGCTGGATCCGTTCGTCGTCGTCGCACCGCTCCTTCCGTATTCCGCGTTCGCGCAGAAGCGGCATCCAGGTATCCGCGACGGACAGCGGATCGGGTACTTCCCGCTCGAGAGGCTTCCTCATGACGGCGGCGACTACGTGGTGGACCTCGGCCATGTGTCCACCGTGTCGGTCGAGCTGCTTCCCCAGCGTGCGAAGGTCGCGTCGCTCGCGTGCGAGTCCGTGTACGAGCTGCGCTACAAGCTGAGCGAGGCATACGCGATCCGTGACCTCGCCGTCCTGCAGGAGCTGGAGCGCATGACGGGCCGTACCATCGTGCGCGTGGTCGCCCAAGGCAAGAGCCAGAAGAAGACGTCCCTCCAACTCTACTTGGACGACGGGGACATCGTTCACCTCGAGGTCCGCAAGCCCCGCGAGTTCCTGCCCGAGGAGATCACGCGCGAACGGCCTCGGGACTGAGCGGGTTCCGGCGGCGGCTTCCGGTGCGGACGGCTGGCCTACTTGCGGCCACTCCGCGCCCGGCGTAGTATCCCCAGTGTAACGATAATGATTCTGGACAAAACGGTCAGAAGCCGGCCGGGTTTGTCTACGGGCTGCGGAACCGCAAGGAGGTTCCCGAGAAGGAGCTTCGCGCTTTCTATGCGGAGCTCCTGCCCAAGTTGAAACTACGGGGGATCGCGCGAGTCACGGGCGTTGCGTACGAAACGATCCGTAGCTACCTGAGCGAGACGCCGCCCAAGATGACGATGACCGTGCGCCTGAAGCTTGAGGCGTACTACTGGAAGCAGACCGATCCCAGCGTCGTCTCGGAGGAGCAGGCGGTCTGGACGATGGAGGCTGCCGTGCGCGACCTGCTGCACCTTCTTCCGGCGGACACCGAAGAGGCTTACGCGGCCATCCGGCGCGCCGCGGCCGTCCTGCGCGGCGAGACGGCCGAGCGGGAGCCATGGATGGCCGACCTGGCAGCCTGGTTGGAGCGCGCGGTCATGGCGACGCACGGGCCCGGCGCGGAGTACCCCATGCGCAACCGGAAGCGAAAGGCGAAGGAGGAGCCGCCCGCAACGCCGGTCGAAACCTCCCCCGATGCACTCGACGAAGTAATCGAAGACGTGCTTGGCGTGGAGAATGGCGAGGACGAGCCGCCGTCGCCGAAGAAGCGCCCGCACAAGAAGAAGTGATGCGAATGACGGCGGATGAAGACACGCGAAACGGTCCCCTGGAGTTGATCTCCGGAGGACCGTTCTTCGTTCCCGCCGGGTGCTACGCGCGGGCCGAGGGCGAGAGCGGGGCGGCGAGCCGGCGGTGGAAGTCGCTCTCTTCGGTGAGGCGCTCCACGGTCTGCTCCATGCCGCTCAGGTTCTGCTCCAACATGGCGATGCGCTGCTCCAGCGCCTGGATGCGCGGAGCCGATCCGTCGCGCCGCTCCATGGCGGCGAGCACGGGGCCCACGATGGTACGGCCGATGACGGCCACCAGGGGAATGCTGACCGCGATGATGGGAACGAGGACGCCGTACATGGCTGTTGTCTCGGGAACACGGGGAAACGTCGCAGCGCCACGGCCCCAGCCGGTGCGCCCGGCACACTACGGCCCGAGCCGCGGTTGGTTTCGGCAGTGGCGAGCGGGGCCGGCGATGCATGTGCGGGATGACGCAAGGTATACCATCCGCCGGAGATGTCCATCCTCCGAACGTCCATCCAAGTTGTGGGGCAAGCTGAGCTTGGCGGACGCCACGGCAGGCAGATCGCCTATCGGACGTGATTCACGGTCGCCCTGGTCCAAAGTCGGCTGATACGAAGAGCGCCGCTCCGGGAGAACCGGGCGGCGCTCTGCTCATCCATCTACCGAGGGATGGGCTACTGGTCCACGCGGCGGAGGATCTCGTCGCGGGTGTGACCCTCGGAGTCCGACCAGTAGCACTCCAGCGTGCGGCGGGTGACGGCGCGGGTGCGCAGCATCATCACGTAGCGCTGCTGGGGGATGTGGTAGCCCCAGCGCAGGATGCCGTCCTTCCACTGCACGGAGCTGAGGGCGTACTTCTCGCCGCCGCTGCTCTCCACCTGCGTGACGTAGAACCGCCCCTGGTACCAGCGGATGGTGTGCCGGTCCTGCGTGACGGGGCTCTCCCACGTGCCCGCCATCAGCGCGTACTCGGGCGGCGGCACGTCGCGCGGGCCGCGGTGGATGCAGCCCGAGACGAGCGCGCACGCGAGGAGAAGGGCGAGGCGGACCTTCTTCATGTCGATGGCTGCGGTTCAACGGGGAGAAGGCCGCGAGGCCGGCGCCCTGCCGGGCGGACGCGGATCACATGGTGCAGGGGAGGCGACAGCCGTGTCAAGATAGTCGTCTCCCCCCGACATAGCGAACGTTTCCACCCACCGTTTTGTTACACCCGCGGCGCACCGGCCCACGGGGATCCCCGCGGGGCCGCCGGTCGCGGAGGCCCGCACGGAACTTTCGGGCCGCAGCGGCGGGTACGACTGCGCGAGGGCCGGGACGGGTGCGGGCGACGGAAAACGAGTTCCTGGCGCGGCGGGCGGGCGGTGCGCATATTGGCCGGGAGCGGCATGGCCGCCTCCACTCCCCGGCGCCCCACCTCCCTTCTCTCGCCGGGAAACGCGGCCCTCTGCGGCTCGACGCCCGCCTCGCACATCCATCATCCCCCCTACGCGGAGGATCGTTTCCGCTTCACCGCCCAAGCTGTGACACGGGGCCGCCCACCCTGGCACCGTTCTGGCTTTGGCGCACCAGCGAAGTGAGCGTCCGGCCCCGGCGGCGGAAGCGCGGCGCGGGGACGGACCGGCACAGGCGGGTGGATCGGCAGCGGGACCACGCGGGCTCTCCCCGAGCCGCGTCCCGAGCGCCGACACCGCGCAATCCCGAACCCGGGAGCGTCCGTGCGGAGAAGCGAAGGCAGCGGTGCCCTGCGAGAGGACCTGGAGCACCGCATCAGAACCGGAACGTGCGTCTACTGCCGCGCCCCCGCGGCCCCGGACCGACCCCTCACCCGCGAGCACGTGATCCCCCAGGCCAAGGGGGGGCGCCGCAACGACACCCGCATCATCGTTCCCGCCTGCGTGCGCTGCAACCAGCGCCGCGGCTGCCAGGAAGTCGTCCTCTTCCTCCTCGCCCGTCCCGGCCGTATCTCGGCCTTCCTGGACTACCTGGGCAACCTTTCTCCCGAAGTGGTGCGCGAGCTGGACCTGCGCGTGTTCGCCGAGCTGTACGCGGCCGTGTGGCTGCTGGGCGAGAGCGCGACGGGCGGTGCCGAGTGGCGCCAGCGCCTGCGGCAGCTTTGCAGCGGGCGCAGGCTGCACCGTAGGCGATATGCCGCGCGGCGAATCGTGGTCGCCGTGGGCGGGCGGCTGGAGCGCTCGCGCGACCGCGGGACCGAGCTGGAGGGCCCGACCTGCCTCCTTCCCGGCGCGATCGCGACGGGTGGGGCAGGCGCGGCGGACGGGATGCTGTCGCGGGCTTCGGCGACGCTGCTGGGCACGCTCTCGGTGCTGTGGGGCGTGCCGGCGGAGCGGGTGATGGAGGAGCTTTCGCGCGAGCGGGAGCGCCAGAGCGCGCGCTCGGCACGCGCGGCGGCAGACACGGTGGCATACGCGCTGCCGGAGATGGGAATGGAGGAGGAGGAGGAGGGGGTGGTGTCGCTGGACGGGTGGGCCCGGCGGGGAGGCCGGCGGCGAAGGTCGCGCATCGACCAGCGGCGCGGGCGGGGAACGGACAGGCGCGGCGGCAGGTTCACGGGCGGTCGCGCCGCCTGAGCGCGTCGGATACGGAACAAGCGTCCCTCGCCATGCAGGCGGGGGACGCTCGTGCTTCGGCGTCTACGCGGACGTGGAGCCCGGCCGCCGCGCTCCCGTGCGCTACCAGCCGCCGCGGCGGTAGTTCGAGTCGTAGCGGTAGCCGGAGTCGTAGCGCGGGCGCGAGTCGTAGCCGGGGCCGCGCTCCCAGCCGACCTGCTGCCCGCCGCCGCGCGAGGTGCGGGTGCCGGAGATGGTGGAGTATGGGCGCGCGTACTGCCGCATGTCGCCCACGCGGCCTTCCACGTCGCCGCCGTACGGCACGTAGTTGAGGCGGTGCTCGTCGCGCGCGCCGCCGCCGAACACGTAGTCGCGGTTGTAGCGCTGCGTCACGTGCACCTGCGCGGGCCGGTACTCCTGGCCGCCGCCGCGGTAGCCGTAGTCGTACCCGTTGCCGTATCCGAAGCCGCCCTGCGGCGGGCCCGGCTGGCGGCCGCGGAAGGCTTCGGCGGGGCCGCGGAGGCCGTAGTCGTACTGGCGGTCGTAGCGTGGCATGCTTCCTCCCCTGGTGGCGCGGGCCCGGTTGCGAGGTGTCGCAACGAGTTGTGGCACGGCCGCTTGCGCTGCAAGCGGCGTTCCCGGCGGCGCGGTTCTTCCAATCGCGGCGGCGGTGCACGCAGACGCGCGGCCCAGGGTGGCCGCGCGGCGGATCACCACCAACGCGGACGGCGGCAGTGGCGCAGTGGAACGAACTCGCGCGGGAGTACGAGGCGCGCCGCTTTCCCCTCGCGCGCCGCCTGGACGTGCACGGCGAGGGCCCGCAGACGGCGCGCGACCGCGCCCTGCGCTGGATCCAGACGTTCGCGCACGAGCAGCCCGGCGCGGACCTGCTGCTGGTGGTGGAGCGCGCCCGGCGGGTGGGTGCGCAGAAGGGCGCCGTGCGGGTCGCGGTGGAGAAGATGCTGGAGGAGCTGAACGGCGGGCTGATCGACTGGTGGGCGCCGTTCGGCGACGGCAGTTTGGCCGTGCGCGTGTCGCTCGACCCGCAGATGACGCGGGCGCAGAAGGCGGCCCCGGAGCGCGCGGCGGGCGAGGGGCGCACGGCGGAGACGGCGGGCGCGGCCTACGTGGAGACGGAGGACGACATCCCCCAGGAGCTGCTGCCGATCGCCCGCCGCGCGGCCGAGCTGCGCCGTACGCGCGAGGGGCTGGGCGTGGGCACCAGCGACGTCGTGATGCGGAAGATGTGGATCGCCGCGCAGGCGACGGCCATGAGTGACCGCATCACGTGGGAGCAGGCCCTGCGCGAGATCCTCGCCCGCGAGGAGCGGCGGATGTACGAGGACGATTGAGACGGCGTGGGGATGAGTGACGGGGCGGAGATCGGGCCGATCCGCCGATCTACATCCTCTCCCCCGAGTTGTCGCCGCTCGTTCCGCTCGACCCGATGACGAGCTTCGCGGCCAGGTACTCGCGGATCGCATCGCGGATGTTCTCCAGCGCCTCGGCCTCGGTGGCGCCCTGCGACCAGCAGCCGGGCAGGGCGGGGCAGCTTGCCGCGACGCCATCCTCCGATTCGTGCAGCGTTACCTCGTAGCGCATCATCTGCTCCTGGTTGGGTGATCGGCGAGCTGCTTGCGAGAAGCACGGCTTGCATGGTGTGGCGAGCACGGATGATAGGATCGGACACGACGGAGCGCATCGTCCCTCTCGCGAGATGAGGTGGGGCGGCATATGTTCTCCGGGCGAGCCTCCCCGGCCGCTCTCGTGTCACTGCACGGGTCCACTCCGGACCACGATTCCCCCCTGCCATCCCTCCCGATGAGCAATCCCGACGATCCCACGCTGCCCAACGACTCCGGCGTCCCGAACGATCCGCCGCGCCCGGCCGATCCGCTCCCTCCCCCTCCTCATGCGCGGGCCGCGACGCCGGGAGCCGTGTTCCCGCCGCCCCCGCCCAGCACCAAGAAGTCCAGCGGGTGCCTGAAAGGCTGCCTCATCGCGGCGGCCGGTGTCGTCCTCCTGGTAATCCTGGTCGGCGTCGCAGGGTCGTACTGGTGGAAGAAGAACGGGAAGCAGATCATGGCCGCCGGTGACGCAGCCAAGGTGGAGGGCGCGGCGGCGGCGAAGGGTACGGACGAGCAGGGCTGCGTGACCCAGGCGCTCGCCCGGGCCGGGAAGCACACCGACCTCTCCTCGGCGATGGCGAGCGGGGGGTTCGTGGATGGCTGCCTGAAGGGCGAAAGCCGCCCCTCGGCCGAGCTCTGCGCGGGCGTGCCGGCACCCACCGAGATCATGGCGACCGCGCGGTGGCCACAGGACAAGTGCAGGGCGATGCAGCCGACCGAGCCCGCGTGTGTGCCCGTGATGCAGGAAGTCGCTCGGTTCTGCGCCGCCGGCAAGCCGAAGACCGGGGCTACGGTGACGGGCGATACCACCGGCGCGCCCGGCGGCGCGGCTTCGACGTCCGCACCCGCGGGCGGGGACAGCGCAGGCGGGCGGACTTACTGACGGGTCAGCCGCAGCACGATCTCCGTGGAGGATGAACGGCGAAGGGCCTGCTCGGGTGAGCGGGCCCTTCGTCTTTCATCCATCCTCTCGATCAGCGGGGGTGATGCGGGGCGCGATATGTGAGGCGCGGCGCGGCGTGTGCGCATGCGGAGAGCGATCGGATGCGATGAATCGCACCCCTACGCGCCGAGGGTTCGTTGCGCGTCCAACGCGGCGCATCTCCCGAGGCCGATGGATGTCGCGCATCTCACGGGACGAGGAGGCATCGGGGAGATGCGGGCACCTGCCGCGAGGGCTGGTTCCCGGGTCTCGCATCTATCGAATCGCCGGTTATCTGGCGTCCGGGCGGATGTGGCGGTCGAACCACTCGATGATGCGGAGCATGTGGTCCACGCGGTGGGCGGGCTCGCCCGAGCGGGTGAGCTCGTGGCCCTCGCGCGGGTAGCGCACGAACTCCACCTCGCGGTCCAGCACCTTGAGCGCGCGGTAGAATGCCTCGGCGCCGGCGATGGTGGTGCGGTAGTCGGCCTCGCCGTGCAGCATGAGCAGCGGCGTGCGGACGTTCGCGACGTACGTGATGGGCGACTGCGCCCGCACGATGGCCGGGTCCTCCCACGGCCGCGCGCCGAACTCGTCCTCGAAGAGCCGCCAGGTGTTGGAGCTTCCCCACCAGGTGCCCAGGTCGTACACGCCGCGCTGGGCGGCGGCGGCCTTGAAGCGCGACGGCGCCTCCTTCGCCACGATCCACGCCGTCATGTAGCCGGCGTAGCTGCCGCCCGTCATGGCCTGCCGGTCGCGGTCGGCCAGCCCGCGCGCGATCACGCTGTCGGCGCCGATGAGGATGTCCTGCGCGGGCGGCGAGCCCCACTCGCGGTGGATGCTCTGCAGCCCCTTCTCGCCGTAGCCCGACGAGCCGCGCGGGTTGGAGAAGAAGACGGTGTAGCCGGCGCCTGCGAGCGACTGGTACTCCAGCCACATGCTGGCCTCGCCGGGGCCCCACATGGTGTGCGGGCCGCCGTGCATCTCCAGCGCCAGCGGCGGCCGGCTGCCCGCGCGCCAGCCGATGGGGCGGATGAACCAGCCGTCCACGCGCCGCCCGTCGAACGAGGCGTAGCGCAGCGGCTCGTAGTCGCCCACGTACACGCGGGCCAGCAGCGAGTCGTTGAGCGCGGTCAGCCGCCGCTCGCCCGCGCCCGTGAGCGAGGCGGCGTAGACGTCGCTGGGGCGCTGCGGGCTCATCTGCGACCAGGCGACCGTGCCGCCCTCCACGTCGAACGAGAGCACGCCGCGAGGCCCGGTCACCACCGCTTCCGGGGCGATGCGGTCCAGCCGGGTGCGGTAGAGGAGGACGGAGCCTTCGGACGGCACGGTGAAGTACAGCCAGCCGTCGCGCGTGAGGGCGTACGAGGTGACGGAGCGGTCGAGCGATGCCGTGACGCTGCGCCGGTCGGTGCCGTCCGGCCGCATCACCACCAGCTCGGTGTTCACGGCGCCCACGAACGGCGTGTCCACCCGCTCGCGCTCGTAGACCAGCCAGCGCCCGTCCGGCGAGTAGCGGGGCGCGGACTCGGCCGATCCGGCTTCGGCGATGCGGCGGAGGGCGCCGCCGGTCGCGGGGACGACGAAGAGGTCGGACTCGCGTTCGTAGTCCGGGTGGTACGCGCCGCGCGGCTGCGAGGCGGAGAAGACGATGGACGCGCCGTCTGCCGACCACGCGGGCGCGCCGCTCTCCCAGCGCGCGGCGGTGAGGGCCAGCGGCTTCGCCTCGGGCTGCACGTCCACGACGTAGACCTGGCGCCAGCTCTCCTCGTCCTCCACCGACGTCTCGCCCATGTACTCCAGGCGGGTGACCAGGCGCGGATCGTTCGACCGCGCGTCGTTCGCCAGCTTGGCGCGGATGGCGGCGAGCGCGGCGGGACGGTCCCGGTCGATACGGCGGATGGCGGCGGCGTCCACGCGCGCCTTGCCCGTGTCGGCGCGCGCCGTGTCCAGCTCCGCGGGCGACAGAGACGAGGTGAAGGCGATCCGGTCGCCGCGGGGCGACCAGACGGGGCCGGACGCGCCCGTCTTCAGGCTGGTGAGCGGCCATGCGTCGCCGCCTTCCGCCAGCGGGAGGATCCAGACCTGCGGCCGGCCTCCCGCGCGGGCGGCGACGAAGGCGAGGCGCGTCCCGTCGGGCGAGAAGGCGGGGGCCGAGAGCGAGGCCCCGCCCGTCCACGTGAGCCGCCGCGGCGCTCCGGAGCCGTCGGTGCGCGCCATCCACAGGTCGCGCCGGTAGCGGTTCTCGGCCGAGTCGGGCTGCGTGACCACGTACACGACGCTGCGCCCGTCGGGCGAGAGCGCGACGTCTCCGGCCGTGCGCAGGTGGTAGAGGTCGAGCGGGGTGAGCGGGCGGCGGTCCTGCGCGGCGGCGGGCGCGGACGTGGCGAGCGCGGCGAAGAGCAGCGTGCGGGCGAGGGTGCGCATGGGCTGGCGGGCTGGGGGATGCGCGGCGTGCGGACGGCGCGGCGCGCGTGGGACGCCCTCACCAATAGCCGCCGGGCACGCCGCTCGCAATCGTCCCGGTACGCGAGTTGCCCCGCTGGTGCGGCCTGGCCCACATCCCGCCGTCTTTTGCCATAGGGGGCGAGAAGGCGGACCATCCGCCGGCGGAACGCCGCGGAACGTTCGGGATGCATCTCATCAACCCAGCCGTGCCGGAGAGAGACGACGCGTGAGGATCCTGATCGCAGACGACGACCCCGTGGTCTCGGCGGCGCTGGCGGCCATCCTGCGGACCCGCGGGCACGACATCGTCCCGGCGTTCGACGCCATGCAGGCGCTGATGTTCGCGATGCGCGCGCCGCATCCCGACCTGATCCTGCTGGACATCAACATGCCCGGCGGCACCGGGATCACGGCGCTCACCAAGCTCAAGGCGTCCACCAAGACGGCGCTCATCCCCGTGATCGTGGTGAGCGGCGCCACCGATGCCGCCCTGCCGGCGCGGGTGATGAGCATGGGCGCAGTGGGTTTCCTCCCCAAGCCTGTGCAGCCGGACGGGCTTTTCCGCGCGGTCAACGAGGCGCTGGGGATTCCCGAGGCGGCGGGATAGAGGGTTAGATCGGGATGCGGTGGAGGTTTCGCATCGGAAAGGATGCCCCCTCCCCCAGCCCCTTCCCCCGCAAGCGGGAGAGGGGAGAACTGCTTGTGGGAGCGAGGTTTAGCGCGATTCTGTGGCGTCGATGCGTTGGAGGCAGCCGGCTTGCGTCGCCGTCCTGCTTTTCGCAGGCAGACCCGTTCACCCCGGAGTCGAAATCGACGTAACCCTTGCCCCCACTGTGGGATAAGCTCCCCTCTCCCGCTTGCGGGGGAGGGGTTGGGGGAGGGGGCACCCCTTCCGCCGCACAGCACCTCCCACCCTCAGTCCACCAGCGCGATACCCCACGGGCGATGGCCCACCGGGATGGTGGCGACGACGCGGTTCAGGCGGGTGTCGATGACGGAGACGGTGTCGGAGATGCCGTTCGCGACGTAGAGGCGCGAGCCGTCGCGCGAGAGGCGGACGCCCCACGGACGGCGACCCACGGGGATGCGGCCCACCACGCGTTGCGCCACGGGGTCGACGACGGAGACGACGCCCGTTCGCCCGTTCGCCACGTACAGCCGCCTCCCGTCCGGCGACACGGTCACGCCCACCGGCTTCCCCTCGCCCCCCTCCAGCTCCACGCGGCCCACGATCTCCTGCGTGCGCGTGTCGATGGCCGTGACGGTGCCGCTGATCTCGGCCGTCACGTACGCCCGCGTGCCGTCGCGCGAGAAGGCCACGGCGCGCGGCCGCACGTCGCCCAGGATGGTGGCGGCCACGCGGCCCGCGCGCGTGTCGATCATGGAGATGCTGTTGCTCGTCTCCGCCGTCACGTAGACCCAGCGGCCGTCCGGGCTGGCCGCAACGCCCTCCGGCTCGATCCCCACCACGTAGCTGCCGATCTCCCGCCCCGTCCGCAGGCTGGTCGCCGTCGCCAGACCCGCGTCCTCGTTGGAGCTGTAGATGCGCGTGCCGTCCGGCGTCACGGCGAACTGCTCGGGGTCGGTGCCGGCGGGGTAGCGCGCGACCACCCGCCGCGTCGCAACGTCTATCGCCGCGATGCCATCCACCGATCCCTTCACCTGCGGCTGGTCGTCGCTGAGCGCCACGTACACGCGCCGACCGTCCGGGCTCGCCTGGATGCCGCGTGCCCGCGCGCCCACGGCGATAGTCGCCACCACGCGCGACGTGCGCACGTCGATCACCGACACGCTGTGCGACGCCTCGTTGCTCACGAACGCCAGCGCCGGGCGTGCGGCCGGGCGCTGGGCAACCAACGGCGCCGGGACGGTGGATGCGAGGCAGGCCGCGGCCGCGGCTGCTCGGAGAACTCCGAAGCTCATGCGTCTCCCCAGCGGCAGGCGGTGGATGCGGCGGCGTCGCCCAGCGCGTCGAGCTGCGCGACGGAGGATGCGGATGCGCTTCGCTCGCCCGCGGGCAGCTCGCCTGATACGCGGCCCGCGGGCGCGGCGGGGGAGCGCGAAACGACGTACATCGGCTGGCGGAGCTGGTGGTCCCACGCGCGGAAGGAGAGCGGCCAACCCTTCTGCCCGTCCATCTGCGCCGTGGCGCGCTCCAGGAACGCGGCGATGCCGGGGCCGTCCTGCGCCCGCCCGCGCGCCGCCGCCTCCCACGCGATCTTCACCGCGGCCCATCCCGCCCACGCCGCATCGTCCATCTGGCGTCGGGCCCGGGACTGGAAGCGCTGGTTGAGCTGGTCCGCCCCGAACCGGTCCAGCGACGCATGCCAAGCCGCCGGTTGAAAGATTTCAACCGGCGAAGGCGCGTCGGGAGATGCGCCCATCGGAATCTCGACGAGCGGGGGATTCGTTGCCGCCGTGCGCCACGCGTCGAGCAGCGACGCGCGCTCCGTCTGGCCGAGGGCGAAAACCACGGCGTCCGGCCGCGCATCTCCAGGCCCCGTCACCACGCCCGGCTTACCGGGGCCCGTCTTGTCGGGAGATGGGCTGCCGGCGACTTCCACGCCGTGCGCACGGAGGGCACGTGCGAGCCGGTCGACGATGGCGCGCCCCTCATCTCCCGCATCCGCCAGCACCCTCACGCGCTTCGCGTTGCGCGTGCCGGCGAGCCACGCCGCGACGGCATCGCACTGCATCGCGCGGCTGGGGGCGACATGGAAGGCGGAGCGACGGCAATCTCTGCCTCGCAGCGCATCTCCCGTGGCCGTAAGGTTGAGCAGGGGGATGCGCAGCCCGTCCGCCGCCGCCGAGACCTGCGCAATCGCATCGTCTGAAAGCGCGGAGAGGAGGACCTGCGCGTTCCCGTCCGCCACCAGCCAGCGCGCGGCCGCGACGGCATCTCCCAAGGACGAAGTCGCGCGGACCAGCTCCACGGTGCGGCCGAAGAGCGCCGCCGTTCTAGCTGCCTCCTCCACGCCGAGCTCGACCCCAGCGCGCGCGGACGCACCGGTCGCATCTCCCGAGACGAGGAGGCCCAGGCGCAGCGCGCCCGTGGGCGGGACGCGAACGCCCGCGCGGAGCGAAGGCGCGGCGAGCAGTGCGCCGCCCGCAGCCATGCCGGCGGACAGCAGGAAGCGGCGCCGGGTCCAGGGCGGCTCGGTGCTCATGGAGTGTGGGCTTGCGTATGGGTGAGGACCGGAGATGACGGGCCGTCGTAACGTGGCGCCGAGATGCGAGAGACAGGCCAGGCGCGGCACGCCCACGCCCTTTTGAAGACGTCGGCGGCATGGAACTGGTCGCACACGGAACAGACCGCCGCGACTGCCACAATGCTGTTACATAGTTGCGGTCCAGCGCGGCGCGATTCAGGCATGGGCAGGGCGAGAACCCAAGCAACGCCTGCGTTCCCGCGGGTCGTGACGATACACCGCAAGTGGAATGGCGCTTGCTATCGGGCGGAAACCGAGGGTCCGGGATTTCCGGAAAGCTCGCCCGTGCCGGAACGTCGCACGGCGTGCGCGGTGCCGCCGGTCCCCACGGCGGCGGCGCCGCGAAGGTGAAGGATCACGCTTCTCCGATCCACGATACCGTGACCAGACCAGGAACCCGCCTTCGCCCGGCCGGCGCCCTACCGGCCGCCGTGCTCGCCGCCGCGGCGCTCGCGCTGGCGCTCGGGGCGTGCGGCGCGCCCAAGCCCGAGCAGACGCACGGCGATTCGCAGCCCCCCAAACCGTCCGGCCCCGTGGCGTCCAACGGCATGGCCGTGGCCGACGACGGCACCTGGACCATGCCCAGCAAGGACTTCCAGGGCACGCGCTTCAGCGGGCTGGACCAGATCAACACCCAGAACGTGAAGAACCTGCGCGTGGCCTGGACCTTCTCCACCGGCGTCACGCGCGGGCAAGAGGCGGCGCCGCTGTACGCGAACGGCACCATCTACGTCGTCACGCCCTATCCCAACACCCTGTACGCCCTGAACCCGGACGGCACGCAGAAGTGGGCGTACAACCCGCAGCCGCTGGCCGCCGCACAGGGCGTGGCCTGCTGCGACGTGGTGAACCGCGGCGCCGTGTACCACGACGGCAAGGTCATCTACAACACGCTCGACGCGCAGACCGTGGCGGTCGACGCGGCCACGGGCAAGGAGATCTGGAAGACCAAGGTCGGCGACATCAACATCGGCGAGACGGTCACCATGGCGCCCCTGGTGGTGCGCGGCAAGGTGATCGTGGGCAACAGCGGCGGCGAGATGGGCGTTCGCGGCTGGCTCACCGCGCTGGACGAGAGCACCGGCAAGATCGCGTGGCGCGCCTACGCCACGGGGCCGGACAAGGACGTGCTCATCGGCCCCGGCTTCCACCCGTTCTACGCGCAGGACCGCGGCACGGACCTGGGCGTGAAGACCTGGGTGGGCGACCAGTGGAAGATCGGCGGCGGGACCATGTGGGGGTGGATCAGCTACGACCCCGAGCTGAACCTGATCTACGCCGGCGTCGCAAACCCCGGCCCGTGGAACGCGGACGCGCGGCCGGGCGACAACAAGTGGACCGCCGGCATCTTCGCCCGCAACCCGGACACAGGCGAGGCGCGCTGGTACTACCAGTTCAACCCGCACGACCTGTGGGACTACGACGGCGTGAACGAGAACGTGATCGTGGACCTCAACATCGGCGGGCGGGCGCGGAAGACGGTGCTGCACCCGGACCGCAACGGCCACCTGTACGTGCTGGACCGCACCACGGGCGAGGTCATCTCGGCAGCGCCGTTCATGCACATCAACACCACGCTGGGGGTGGACCTGAAGACGGGGCGGCCGGTGGAGAACGAGGCGCTGCACCCCTCCACCGGCAAGGTGATCCGCAACGTGTGCCCTGCCGCGCCCGGCGCGAAGGACTGGCAGCCCTCCAGCTGGTCGCCGCGCACGCAGCTGCTGTACATCCCGCACCAGAACATCTGCATGGACTTCGAGGGGGCCGAGGCGAACTACATCGCCGGGACCCCGTACGTGGGCGCCAACGTGAAGATGTACGCCGGCCCCGGCGGCTACCGCGGCCTGCTCACCGCGTGGGACCCCGTGAAGCAGCGCGCCGCCTGGGTGCTCACCGAGCGCTTCCCGGTGTGGAGCGGCGCCCTGGCCACCGCGGGTGACGTGGTGTTCTACGGGACGATGGACGGCTACGTGAAGGCCGTGGACGCACGCAGCGGCCACGCGCTCTGGCAGTTCAAGACCGGCTCCGGCGTGATCAGCCAGCCCACCACGTTCCGCGGGCCGGACGGGAAGCAGTACCTGGCCGTGCTGGACGGCGTGGGCGGCTGGTCCGGCGCCATCGTGGCCGGCGGCCTGGACCCGCGCGACTCCACCATCGCGCTGGGCTTCGGGAACGCCATGAAGGACCTCCCGCAATACTCCACCAAGGGCGGCACGCTGTATGTCTTCGCCCTGCCCTGACGCCCTCCCCGCCCGCATCCTCCCCGGCCGGCCTCAAGCCGCCCGGGCGCCGAGCCGCGTCCGCATCTCCAGTGTCCGGAAGATGTGGAGCGCCCAATCAACCGCGGTTGGTCGGGTGATGCACGGCGCTTGGGAGATGTTGGGCAGCCGGAAGATGTCGAGTGATCGGAAGATGTCGAGCGGTCGGGAGATGTCGGGCCGTCTGGAGATGCAGATCAGTCTGGAGATGCAGAGCATTCGGAAGATGCGCGGCACTCGGCAGATGCCGATCCACATCTCCCACTTGCCCTCCCCATCTCTGCCGATGCGCGGCCTGTTCGCGGATGCGACTCAGCCCCTCGCATCGGACAACGATGCGGCGCGCACGGAGCCTCGTCCGCAGGACGACCGCAGTTCAAAGCCGGGGGTTTCATACCCCCGGCGGAGCCCCGGCACGCCTATTGGCCGAACCGCGCCCATCGGCCGAAACCCACGCATCCCCCGCATCTTCGCGCTCGCACTCCTCGCCTGCACCGCTGCGTCGGCCTGCGGGCGCGCGGAGGCGGCGCCTGCGCGGGAGCTGCGGGTGTGCGCGGACCCGAACAACCTGCCGTTCAGCAACCAGCGCGGGCAGGGCTTCGAGAACCGCCTGGCGGACATGCTGGCGAAGGACCTCCACGCCACCGTCAAGTACACCTGGTGGGCGCAGCGCCGCGGCTTCTTCCGCAACACGCTGAACGCCAGCCTCTGCGACGTGGTGATGGGCGTGCCGACCAGCCTGGAGATGGCCTGGACCACGCGCCCGTACTACCGGTCCACGTACGTGTTCGTCACCAAGCGCGACGGCGGCCCCGCCATCGGCTCTCTGGACGACCCGGCGCTGCGGAAGCTGCGCATCGGCGTGCAGGTGCTGGGCGACGACGGGGCCAACCCGCCGCCCGTGCACGCCCTCGTCCGCCGCGGCCTGGCCCGCAATCTCCACGGCTACAGCGTCTACGGCGACTACCGCAGCGACAGCCCGCCCGCGGCCATCGTCCGCGGCGTCGCGCGCGGCGAGGTGGACGTGGCGCTGGCGTGGGGGCCCATGGCGGGGTACTTCGCGCGCCGCTCGCCGGTGCCGCTGCGCCTGGTGCCGGTGACGCCGCAGATCGACCCGCCGTTCATGCCCTTCTCGTTCGACATCTCCATGGGCACGCGCCGCCACGACACCGTGCTGCACCAGGAGCTGGATGACTTCATCCGCCGCCGCGGGCCGGACATCGCGCGGCTGCTGGACGAGTACGGCGTGCCGCGCCCCGGCGCCGCCACGCCCGCCGCCAACCCAGGCACCGCCCCATGAGCGCCACGCCCACAGCCCTCGCCCTGGCCTGCGCCGCCCTGCTGGCCGCCGGCTGCAAGCGCGAGGACCGCGAGTTCAAGACGTTTCCGCCCTCCGCCACGCCGGGCAGCCTGGTGCAGGACGTGAGCCTGGTTCCGGGCCCGCGCTCGCCGGCGCTGGTGGCGCACAGCCCGTACGAGGGCAACGCCTACGCGGTGAGCGAGGGCAAGCGCCTCTTCGGCTGGTACAATTGCAGCGGCTGCCACTCGCACGGCGGGGGCGGCATGGGGCCGCCGCTCATGGACGACCAGTGGATCTACGGCAGCGAGCCGGAGAACATCTTCGAGACCATCTCCGAGGGCCGTCCCAACGGCATGCCCGCGTTCGGCAGCCGGCTGGGCAACGACGAGATCTGGAAGCTGGTGGAGTACGTGCGCTCGCTCAGCGCGCTGGGCGTGCGGCAGGACGTGCGCAATGGCCGCAGCGACGAGATGCAGGGCAAGCAGCCGGAGACGGACGTGGACCCTACCAAGCACCCCGTCCAGTCGCAGAGCCCCGTGAAGCTCGACAAGCCGTGATGCCTCATCCGCGGACGGGGACGCGACGCCCGGCGCGTGAACGCGCAGGCTACGACGGCGGAAAGACCGCCGCGCGGGCCGCGGACGGTTCCGTGCACTCGGAATGCATGTCCGTCGTTGCGCGGGGCGAGGCACGTGCGCCGCGTCCGGGCTTCGGGTCCCGCATCCGCCTCGCAGCGCTCGCGGCACCGCTGGCGATGCTGGCGATGGCGGGTTGCCGCGGCCAGCAGTCGATGTTCGATCCCGCGGGGCCGCAGGCGGAGCGGATCGAACGGCTGGCGGTGTTCGCGGGCGTCATCTCCACCGCCGTCTTCATCGCGGTGCTCGCCGCGACCGCGTGGGCCGTGCTCCGCCGCCGCCGGGGCGACCACGCGCCCGCATCTCCCGACCGCGACCGGAGGATGGGGCGCACGGTAGCGTGGCTCACGGGCGGCACCGTGGCCGTGCTCTTCGTCTGGCTGCTGGCGGACTTCGGGACGCAGCGGGCGATGGCGAAGGTGGGCGGCACGCAGCCGCTGAAGCTCACCGTGACCGGGCACCAGTGGTGGTGGGAGGTGCAGTACGAGGACACCGTGCCGCAGAACCGGCTGGTGACGGCGAACGAGATCCACATCCCGGTGGGCCGTCCCGTGCTGGTGAAGCTGGAGGCGCCAGACGTGATCCACTCGTTCTGGGTCCCGCGGCTGCACGGCAAGCGCGACCTCATTCCCGGCTACACCAACCACGTGCTGCTGCGGGCCGACAGGCCGGGGCGCTTCCGCGGGCAGTGCGCGGAGTTCTGCGGGATGCAGCACGCGCACATGTCCTTCTGGGTCGTGGCGGAATCGCCCGCGAAGTTCGACGCGTGGTACAGGGCGCAGCTCCGGCCCGCCGCCGCCCCCGCCGACTCCACCCGGCGTGCCGGGCAGACCGCCTTCATGAGCAACTCGTGCGCGATGTGCCACGCCATCCGCGGGACCGCCGCGGGAGCCGGCAACGGACCCGACCTCACGCACGTGGGCAGCCGCATGTCGCTCGCATCCGGCACCATCGCCAACGTGCCGGGGCACCTGGGCGGCTGGGTGGTGGACCCGCAGTCCATCAAGCCCGGCACGCAGATGCCGCCCAACCAGCTCAAGCCCGAGGAGCTGCGCGCCCTCATCGCCTACCTGGAGGGGCTCAAGTGAGGCCCGAAGCCGCCGCCCCGCCGCCGCCTCCCGTGATCGCCGACCCGGCCCGCGACGCGCGCGAGCTGGCCGAGCTGGAGGCCACGTGGGCGCCCCGGCCCGGCTTCTGGGGGTGGATGACCTCGGTGGACCACAAGTCCATCGCCAAGCGCTACGTGGTCACCGCGCTCATCTCCTTCGTGCTCGCGGGCATCAACGCGCTGTTCATGCGCGTGCAGCTCGCCCGGCCGGAGAACCACTTCGTGGGGCCCGACCGGTACAACCAGCTCTTCACCGTGCACGGCACGGCGATGATGTTCCTCTTCGCGGTGCCCATCATGGAGGCGGCGGGTCTGTACCTCGTGCCGCTGATGGTGGGGACGCGCAACGTGGCATACCCGCGGCTGAACGCGCTGGGCTACTGGGTGTTCTTCTTCGGCACCGCGTTCCTGTGGATCAGCTTCTGGTTCAACGTGGGGCCGGACACCGGGTGGACGGCGTACGTGCCGCTCTCCGGGCCGGAGTACGCGCCCGGCAAGCGGGTCGACACGTGGGCGCAGATGATCACCTTCACCGAGATCGCCGCCCTGATCGGCGCCATCGAGATCATCGTCACCGTGTTCAAGCAGCGCACCGTGGGGATGTCGCTCAACCGCATCCCGCTCTTCGTGTGGGCCGAGGTGGTCACCGCCTTCATGGTCATCGTGGCGATGACCATGATCGCCGCCGCCAGCACCACGATGCTGGCGATGGACCGGCTGATCGGCACGCACTTCTTCAACCCGGCCGAAGGGGGAGACGCGCTGCTGTGGCAGCACTTCTTCTGGTTCTTCGGGCACCCGGAAGTCTACATCATCTTCATCCCCGCAACCGGCATCGTCTCCGCCGTGCTGCCGGCGTTCACGCGCCGTCCGGTGCTGGGCTACCCCGCGCTCGTCC
>DASRQW010000513.1 GCA_035696245.1 Longimicrobiaceae bacterium
CGGGGAACGCGTGATCGAGGACCTGGAAGCCGTGCTGCGCGACCGCACCGGGCGGGGAGAGCCGGTGCTGGACGTGCTGGACGACATCGCCCCCGAGCTGTTCCTGGACCTGACCATGCGCGCGCTTGTGCCGAGCCGCGAGATCCCGGGCGTACGCGGCGGCTGGCCGACCCTGATGAACCATACGGTGGTGCGGCTGCGGCGGGAGCTGCACCGGCGGTGGCTGGAGTGGCACGACGAGGAGGTCGCCCGCGGCCGGGCGGACCTGGCGGAGCTGCACGACGTGCTGCTGGCCCGGCAGAGGAAGTGGGAGACGACCGGCAGGCCCGACCTGGAGGGCCGTACGCCTGCCGAGGCCGTGGAGGCGTGGAACGACGAGCAGGCGAAGCAGCAGTTGGGCGAAGACAGCCGGTAGCTCGCTGGAGGACGAAGAGGAGGTGCGGGCCAAGCCGGCCGCACCTCCTCTTCGTTCCGGGCGTCTCCGGAAGGTGGAACGTCAGCCGCGGAGCGCGCGGAGGGCTTCGGAGGCGGCGCGGCGGCCGGTGTGGATTGCGCCGTCGACGGTGCCGTTCCAGCCGTCGGTGGAGGTCGCCTCGCCGGCGAAGAAGAGGGTGCCGGCGACGGGGCGGCCGAGTGCTTCCTGCGCGGGGAGCGCGCCCGCGGGCACGTAGCTGTACGCGCCGCGGGCGAACGGATCGCGGCTCCAATCGTGCCAGTGCCAGTCTTCCAGCTGCGCCTCAACCTTCTCCCGGCCGACGCCGGTGATGGCCGCCAGCGAGTCGAGCGCGGGGCCGACGGGATCGCCGCCGTGCTCCATCAGCCGCAACGCCTGGCCGCCGCCCGCCCAGCCGATGAGGACCGGCGCGATGACGGGCGAGTACGTCCACCAAGCCGGGACTGGTTGGGCGGACATGAAGAACTTGTGCTCCTCGCGCGTACCATCCCCCTTCCCGAAATCCACCGAATCTTCCCAGAAGGCTTCGCGGAAGCGCAGCGTGAGCTTCACCACGTGGCCCATCTCCAGGCGCCGCGCGGCATCTCGCATCTCCGGCACGTCCGGCGAGAAGCGGATGGCGCCGGGCGCACCCTCCTCAGCCTGGAGGACGCCGAGGGGGACGGTGATGATGGTGCAGCGAGCGCAAATGATTTCCGGCTCGGTTGGAGCTTCGGATCGCGAGCAGGAGATGCGCACGCTTCCAGGGCTCCAGTCTACGGAGGTGACCACGCGGCCGAGACGGACGTCGCAGCGGTCCCCGAGCGCGGCGGCGAGGCCCTGCACGGCCAGGACGAAGCCGCCGAGGGGATGGTGGCGCACGGGGCCGCCTCCCCCGCCGCTGTCGCCCGTAGTCTTCGCGAGCCACTGGACGCCGACGCGGCCGGCCTCGGAGGCGTGGAAGCCTTCGACGTAGCGGATGGCGAGGTCGCGGTCGTGCTCGCGCACGCCGGGGCAGCACTCGTCCAGGAACGCGAGGAAGGGCTGGTCGCGCTCCGGCGGCGGGTTCAGCTTGCCCAGGACGTGCTCGACCACGCCGTTCAGGTCGATGGGCTTCGCCGTTCCCGCATCAACCTCCCACTGCCCGCCCGCGCTGCGGTATGCGGCTCCGCCCGCCGCACGGATGGCGTCGAACGCCGGCCCGGGCACGTCCACGAACTCGGCGCCCAGCTCAACCGGTAGCGGGTGCGCGGGGTCGTGGAGGGTGAAGACGCGTCCGCCCAGGCGATCCCGCGCCTCCAGCAGCACGACCGAGAGCCCCGCCCGCGCCAGCTCGCCCGCCGCCGCCAAGCCTGCCACGCCCCCGCCGATCACCACAACGTCGAAATCCGCCCCCGTATCCCGCATCGCCCTCTTCTCCGAAGTACGTGGGCCGCCCCACATCTACCGAAACGCTGATCCACCCCGATCCACCGCGCCGAATCCCAGGCGATCCGCCCGCTGATCCTCTGCGACGCCATCCTCCGCGAACGGTGGAGGTCGCACGGTGCAGGCCAGGCACTTCGCCAGGGTCGGGACGGGGTAGTCGCAGCGGCGGTGATCCGTCGCCCAGCTTCGGTCGAGCGCGATCCTCTTCCGCCGGAGCGGAGCCGATGCGAAGTTACGCCGGCGTTTCAAGCGTTTCCTCTGAAATCTCCTGAATCTCCCAACAGATGCGAACCTATCATCCCAATGCGCTGGACCGCGCGCACCCGCTGTTCGGAGTTGGAGGGTGGATGCTCTTCTTCCTGGTCGGGCAGGCGATCACCGTGTTGCTGGTGGCGCTGACCATCCCTTCGGTCTTCGAACCGTTCGCGCAGCCGGCGTGGGACGACACGAGCGTCATCCCGCTGTATCACGCCACAATCGTGATGGAGATGCTGTTCAGCGCCGCCCGGCTGGCGTTTCCCGTCGCCGGTATCATTCTCACCGTGACCCGCGACCGCCGTGCGCCGCGGTTCTGGCTGGCGTATTTGGGGCTGGTCGTGGTCGGAAGCCTGCTGGACACCGGGGCCGGGATCGCGATCCACAACTGGATGCAGGCAGAGCTTCCCGCGTCGGCGGAGGCCGTGAAGTCGATGACGCGCGCCATCGTGGAGAACCTGCGCACGGTGATGTGGGCGCTGGTCTGGTCGCTGTACTGGATCAACTCGGAGCGGGTGTGGATCACGTTCGGGCGGGGCGGATGGTCGCCGCCTTCCGACACGCCGTGGCTGCCGCCGGGCGCTGTGGTCGTGCCGGCGGAGGCATGAGGCCGACGGAAGATGGATGCCCTTCGACGTGACCGAGGGCGATTGACGAGGCCGTAGAATCCCGAGGGATTCCACGGCCTTTCCACATCTGCCGTGTCCGCCTGGCGTCGCGGCGACAGTGGAACAACGAAGTCCGGAGATGTGGGGAGGATGGACGAAGGTCGTGGAGGCGGAAAGGTGGATGCGATAAATCGCAACCCAACAACGGGATATGAAGTCGCGAGGGCGGGTGGCGCCACATCTGACGAAAACGCTTCTTGTTCCGGTCGGGGAGAGCGGGTATATCACTTCGCGATCCCTTCCACACAACGCAGCTACGGAGTGTACCGATGAGACTGCCGCTGCTCAGATCCCTGGGCGCCGCCGCGCTGCTCGCCGCGACGGCCGCCCGCGCCCAGGCCCCCGCCCCGCCGGACACCGGTGGCCTTCCGTTCCGCAACCTGGGCCCCACGGTGGCGGGCGGGCGCGTGGCGGCGGTGGCGGGCGTGCCCGGTGACCCGAACACGATCTGGGTGGGCTCCGCGTCCGGCGGCGTGTGGAAGACGACCAACGGCGGAAACACGTGGGACGCGGTGTTCGCCAAGCAGCCCACGGCGTCCATCGGCGCGGTGGCGCTGGCGCCGTCAAACCCGAACCTGGTGTGGGTGGGCACGGGCGAGGGCAACCCCCGCAACGACATCACCAACGGGCGCGGCGTGTACTTCTCGCCAGACGCGGGGCGGAGCTGGCGGCTGGCGGGGCTGGAGAACGTGGGCCAGATCCCCCGCATCGCCGTCGATCCGCAGAACCCGGACGTGGTGCTGGTGGCGGCGCTGGGGAAGGTGTGGACGCCCAACCCGGAGCGCGGCGTGTTCCGCACGGCCGACGGAGGGCGCACGTGGAAGCGGGTGCTGTTCGTGAACGACACCACGGGCGCCATCGACCTGGCGTTCCAGCCCGGCAATCCGCGCGTGGTGTTCGCGGCCATGTGGCAGATGCGGCGCTACCCGTGGGAGCTGGTGGACGGCGGCGCGGGCAGCGGCATCTTCCGCAGCACCGACGGCGGGGAGACGTGGACGCGGCTGCGCAACGGGCTGCCGGAGGGGCTGGTAGGCCGCATCGGGATCGGGATCGCGCCCAGCAACCCGAACCACGTGTACGCGGTGGTGGAGAGCCGCGCGGGGACGCTCTACGAATCCACCGACGGCGGCGACCACTGGCGGCTGGTGAGCCCGAGCCGGGCCTACAGCGTGCGGCCGTACTACTTCTCGCAGGTGGTGGTCTCGCCCGAGGACGAGAACCACGTGTACTTCGGCTCGTTCAACCTGATGGAGAGCACCGACGGCGGCCGCACGGTGCACCCGCTGGATCCGCAGGTGCACCCGGACCACCACGCGGTCTGGGTGGACCCGCAGGACCCGCGGCGCATCGTGCAGGGCAACGACGGCGGGGTGTTCACGACCACGGACCGCGGGAAGACGTGGCGGTTCCTCAACAACCTGCCCATCGAGCAGTTCTACAGCGTGGCGCTGGACCGG
>DASRQW010000514.1 GCA_035696245.1 Longimicrobiaceae bacterium
GCGCGCGCCGCCGCGGCCACGCGCGTGGAGCTGCGGCTGGAGGGCGTGCACGTGGCTCGCAACCCGGGCGTGCTGTACCACGTCTTCGTGAACCTCCCTGCGAACGAGGCGGACAGGGCGCTCCGCAACGCCGCGGCGGACGGGCACTACGTGGGCACCATCGACTTCTTCGAGATCGTGTCGCACCAGCACGGCGGCGGGGCGGGTTACGACGTGGCGCTGGACCTGGGGCCCGAGGCGCCCGTGCTGCGCCGCGCGGTGGCGGCGGGCGACGTGACCGTCACCTTCGTGCCCGAGGGGCTGGAGCTGCCGGGCGGGCGCCGCATGCCGCCGCAGGCCACGGTGCAGATGGCGCGGGTGGTGCTGCGCAGCGTGCCCGCCGGGCGTTGAGCATGGGACGCTGAACCCAGGGAGCTGCGGGCGTCCGGCCCGGCGGATAGCCATCTCCGCCGGGCCTTTCCGCGTGCGGCCCGTGGACGATGGGCCGCGGCGGGTTGACCCCGGCGGCGGCGGGGAGTACGCTTCCGGCTTGCCCACGCACCAGAACGGAGGTCCGAAGCGACATGTCCACGCTCAAGCAGGACGCCCTCGACTACCACAGCGGCGGCCGCCCCGGCAAGATCGCCGTGGTGCCCACCAAGCCCGCCAGCACGCAGCGCGACCTCTCCCTGGCCTACTCGCCGGGCGTGGCCGCGCCGTGCCTGGAGATCGCCGCCAACCCCGAGGCGGTGGACCGCTACACCGCCCGCGCGAACCTGGTGGCCGTGGTCTCCAATGGCACCGCCGTGCTGGGCCTGGGCGACATAGGGCCGATGGCGGCCAAGCCGGTGATGGAGGGCAAGGCCGTGCTCTTCAAGCGCTTCGCCGACATCGACGTCTTCGACCTGGAGGTCGGATCGAAGGACCCGGACGACGTGATCCGCTTCTGCGAGCTGCTGGAGCCCACCGTGGGCGGCATCAACCTGGAAGACATCGCCGCGCCCGAGTGCTTCTACATCGAGGAGACGCTGAAGGCGCGGCTGGACATCCCCGTCTTCCACGACGACCAGCACGGAACGGCGGTGATCTCCGGCGCGGCGCTGCTCAACGCGCTCGACATCACCGGCAAGGACATCGCCGCCGTGCGCGTGGTGTTCAGCGGCGCGGGCGCGGCGGCCATCGCCACGGCCGAGCACTACGTGACGCTGGGCGTGCGGCGCGAGAACATCGTGATGTGCGACAGCAAGGGCGTGATCCGCGCCGACCGCGACCCGTCGCGGCTGGACCCGTACAAGGCGCGCTTCGCAGCCTCGGGAACGGAGGCGCAGTCGCTGGCGGACGCGATGGACGGCGCCGACATCTTCGTGGGCCTCTCCGTCGCGGGTGCGGTGACGCCGGAGATGGTGGCGTCGATGGCCGAGCGGCCCATCATCTTCGCCCTCGCCAACCCGGACCCCGAGATCACGCCGGAAGAGGTCGCGCTCGTGCGGTCGGACGCGATCATGGCCACGGGGCGCACCGACTATCCCAACCAGATCAACAACGTCCTGGGCTTCCCCTTCATCTTCCGCGGCGCGCTGGACGTGCGGGCGCGCGCGATCAACGACGAGATGAAGATGGCCGCCACGCGCGCGCTGGCCGAGCTGGCGCGCATGGACGTGCCGGAAAGCGTGGAGCGGGCGTACGGCGACGAGCGCTTCCGCTTCGGGCCCGAGTACCTGATCCCCAAGCCCTTCGACCCGCGCATCATGCTGTGGGTGGCGCCCGCCGTCGCCCGCGCCGCGGTGGAGACGGGCGTCGCGCGGAGGGACGTCGATCCGGCCGCCTACCGCGGCGAGCTGGAGGCGCGCCTGGGCCGCGGGCGCGAGGTCATGCGCGACGTCTTCATCCGCGCCCGCCGCGACCCGCGCCGCATCGCCTTCCCCGAGGGCGAGCACGAGCGGATCATCCGCGCCGCCGCGCTCAGCGTGGCCGAGGGCATCGCCCACCCCGTGCTCATCGGCCGCGCGGAGCGGATCGAGGCGACGGCGGCGCGCGTCGGCGTGTCGATGCAGGGCATCGAGGTCGTGGACCGGCTGGGCGACGAAGAGCGGCTGGAGCGGTACGCGCAGAGCCTGTACGCCC
>DASRQW010000515.1 GCA_035696245.1 Longimicrobiaceae bacterium
CCCCGCGCACGCCGGGACGGGCCGCCGAATCGCGTGCTTCCGGCGCTCCGCATGAAGGGAGCGCCGGGCCGCTCAGTGCTGCGCGCTGCGCTGCATGGCCAGTTGCACGGCCGCGTACAGGTTCACCACCCCGCCCGTGCTGCTCAGGTCCGAGAACGGGACGTGCTCGCCGTGCTCGGCGCCCGGCCGCACCACCGGCTGCGTGTAGCGCGTGGCCGACTCCATGATGATCTGCTTGGTCTGCGGCGCCGTCAGGTCCGGGAAGTACGCCATGAGCGTCGCCGCCACCCCGGCCACCACCGGCGAAGCCATGCTGGTGCCTTCCAGCATCTGGTAGCTGCCGCCGGGCTTGGTGGAGTAGATCTCCACGCCGGGCGCGAAGACGTCCACGTTGCGCTTGCTGTAGCTGGAGAACGACGCCGCCAGGCTGTCCAGGCCGAACGGGGTGGAAGCGCCCACCTCCATCCAGTTGGCGGGCGCACCGCCCGACAGGTAGGCGCGCTTGGGGAAGTTGTCGGAGACGTCGATGTCGGTGTTGTCGTTGCCGGCCGCGTGCACCATCAGCACGCCGTGCGCGTCGGCGTACCGCACCGCCGCGTCCACCGCGGACTTCTGCGGCGAGTACGCCTTGCCGAAGCTCATGTTGATCACGTTGGCGCCGTTGTCCACCGCGTAGCGGATGGCGTTGGCGATGTCCTTGTCGCGCTCGTCGCCGTCGGGCACGGCGCGCAGCACCATCAGCTTCACGCCCGTGGGCGGCGCCACGCCGTCCACCCCGATGCCGTTGCCGCGCTCGGCCGCCACGATGCCGGCCACGTGCGTGCCGTGGAACGCGTCCGGCCCCTGCACCTCGGCGTTGCCGTAGCCGCGCTCGGTCAGGTCGGCGTAGTGGTCGCCCACGATGGGGCGCGGGTCGTACTGGAGGTTCAGGCCGTACTGGAGCTTGTCCTCGTTGTTCTTGCGCACCTCGGCCAGCAGCTCGGGCGTGTTGCCCAGGCCCATCTGCTCCAGCCAGTACGCGCGGGCCGCCGTCACGTCGCGCCGCATGGAGCTGATCTTCTGCACCCGCTCCATGGTGAGCGAGTCGTTGCCCGCCTCGCCGCGAAGCAGGGCCGTGGCCGTGGCCAGGTCGGCCTGCATCTGCTTCACCGTCTGCACCTCGGTGGCAGCGGTGGCGCGGTCCTGGTCCAGCTTGCGCTTCATGGTCTGGTAGCGCTCGTACTCGGCCCTGCCTGCGGCGTTCAGCGTGTCGCGCCGGGCGGTGGCGTAGCGCGCGGCCAGGTCGCGCACCACGCGGGCGGACTCGAGGTTGTCGTGCTCCACGTCGCGCCCGTCGCGCCCGCCGATGAAGTCCCAGCCGTGAACGTCGTCCACGTAGCCGTTGTTGTCGTCGTCGCGGCCGTTGCCGGCGATCTCGCGCGGGTTGGTCCAGATGTTGTCGCGCAGGTCGGGGTGCGAGACGTCGACCCCGCCGTCGATGATGGCCACCACCACCTGTCGCCTCACCGTGCGGCCGGCCAGCAGCTCCGTGTACGCACGGTTGGCGCTGATGCCGCGCACACCGTCCTTGGTGGCGTCCTGCAGCCACCAGCGGCCCAGCGGCACCGACGCGGCGGCGTCCTGCGTGACGGCGGGCGCCACGGCCTGGGCCGCGAGCCCGGCGGGCGCCGCGGCGATGGTCAGCGCATACAGCGCGAAGAGGCGAATGGGCTTCACAGGCTTGTCCTTCCCGGTTGAGTCACGCCCGGCGTGGGCGCCCGAAGACACGGCGGAAGCAGCACGTCGGCGAGCCACGCGCGTCCCATGCGGGCGCGCGCGGCGAGTTCCGCAACCTATCTACTCCCCTCGCCCCGGAACGTTTCCGTGAGCTTGGGAAGATGCGGTTTCGGAAGATGTTGTCAGGAGATGCAGATCGGAAGTTGACCAGCCGAGGATGCAGAGCCGGGAGATGCGCGGCGGCGTGGCGACGGGCGACGGATGCCCGGCGCGGCACGGCTTCGATCCCGCGCCGCGCCGGGCTCCCGATGCGCCGTCGTCACCGCCTCAGTAGCACTCGCCGCTGGAGAGCCCCTTCCAGCCGCCGCTCGTGGGCTGTCCGTAGCCGTAGTTCAGCCCGTAGCGCGACTGCGCCGCGGCGATGGGCGCGCGATACCGCTGGAGCGACCGCGCACCGCTGAACGGCGTCGCGCGCGAGCACGCCGAGCTGAGCACCCGGAAGCTTCCCGGCGCCGCGATCCGCGGAAGCTGCAACCCCGCGCACCCCGAAGCCCCGATCACCAGCGCGATCACACCGGTCCCCAGCAGAGCGTTCCTCATGGCAGTCTCGCCTCCGTGCAGAAGGTTGAAACGGAGCCGCGGCGGCCCACGCAGCCATCCGGCCGCACCCGCCGTCCCGCTCCCCGCCCGGCGCCGCAATTCCGCGACCGGGCCGCGACCCATCGTCCGTTCGTGATCGTCGGCGAGAGACGATCCACGATCAACGAACGACAACCGCACGGACGGACATCGATCGACGCGCTGGCTCCGAGAAGACACCTCTCGACACCGACAAGCACCGCCGAGGCGCGGTCCGGGCGGGGGGTGCCCGGTCGGTGCAGCGGTACATCTCGCGGAGCGCTCGCCCGCCGGGAGAGATGCGACACAAGCGCTGGAGATCGGCCCGCCCTCACACTCGATACGGACGGACCGCGGCGTCACCCTCGCGTCCGGCATCTCAGATAGAGCAGTGTGGAGCCGCTGACGGATACTCTTCGACAAGCTCCTGCTCGGGCGTGAAGCGACAGTTCCGCAAATAGACGCCGTTCGTCAATGCTCTCGTTGGCTCCGTTTGTCCCGGAAACCCGAACCAGCCTATATGGTGTTGCGGTAACCCCCTATGCGTTGCGCCCGACACCTGATCAGACGTTGCGCGTTACGGGAGAAGTTCTGTGACGCACAAGGCGCGCTCCTAAATACACTTCATTGCGTCCCAGGCCGAACGAGCCTACATTTGGTTCTGAGACGCGAACCTGTATCAGTTTCACCGCCGGTCTTCACCTCGCTTGTGCCAGCAGCTCGTCCCCACCCGCCTGCCGGTCTCCCTTCGTCAGACCTCCGAAAGCGATCCCGCGCACCGGAACTCGCGCAGCCTCACCCTCTCATCTCACCAGGCCATTCCCATGCCCTTCGCCCGTTCCGGCGCGCTCCTCTGCGCGACGCTGCTCGCCGCCGCAGCGTGCAGCCCCTCGGCCCCGTCCGCCGGGGCGCCCAGCGCAGCCAAGCCCGAGGTGATGGTGGCGCTCGAGTCCAGCCTGTCGCCCGCGGAGCGCGAGACCTTCTACCACCTCGCCCAGGGAAGCGAGATTCTGCCCACGGCATGGTGAAGGCCGTCACCAGCGACATGACGGGAAAGCCGTTCATGGATGACCCCGGCCGGTTCGGGCTGATCCCCGACCCCGCGAACCCGAATGGCCTGCCCATCGGTCTGACCGACGCGGTGACGGTGGACACGCGCATGCTGGGCGTGCACATGACCGGCATCAACTGCTCGGCATGCCACGTGAGCGAGGTCACGTACCGGGGCACGCGCATGCGGGTGGACGGCGGTCCGTCGAACTTCGAGGCCGACCTGTTCCGCAACGACCTCACGGGTTCGCTGAACACCACCATGCACGACCCGATGAAGTTCCTGGCCTTCATCTGGCGGCTGCGGAAGGAGCACGAGACGGCCAACCCGCACCTCCCCGCACTCGTGCGCGACGAGTCGCACCGCCTAGCACGCGACATCGAGGACCTTCCGCGCGCCGCCGAACGCGACGCGGAAGCGGCCCGGCTGCTGGGCTGGGCGCGGCGCGCGCTGGAGCACGAGCGCGGCCGGCCGGCCGAGGACATCCTGCACGGCCTCACCGTCTCTCCGGACCCGGACGCCCCGCGCGCCCCGCTGCCCCGCGGCCTGACCTACGCCGACGCCGCCGCGGCCGCGGACTCGCTGGTGCCGGACGACGCGGTGGCTGCGAGCTCGTCCGTGCTGCGCGGCGCCGCGCCCGGGCTCTCGCCGGCCAAGCACGTGGAGGCCTTCATCTCGGACCTGGTGCTGACGTACCGGCTCCTGAAGGCGCGCGTCGCCGCGTTCCGCCGCGTCCTGCCGCCCGCCGACAGCACCACCGCCGGCTGGGGCCGCGTGGACGCGTTCGGGGTGGCGCGCAACTCGATCTACCCGCAGGACACGGTGGCGCTCACCGCCCCGGTCAGCTATCCGTGGCTGTGGGGCTTCGGGAACCAGACGTGGTTCCACTACGACGCCAACACCAACTCGTTCATGCAGCGCAACCTGGGCGAGGCGATCGGTGTGGGCGCCGTGTACGACAGCGCCACGCTCGTCTCCACGCTCAACCCCCGCAACATCCGCCGGCTGGAGGTGCTGGGCCGGCAGATCCAGCCGCCGAGCTGGCCCGAGCAGGTCTTCGGGCCGATCGACCGGGCGAAGGCGCAGCGCGGTTCCGCGGTGTTCGCCTCCACCTGCGGGTCGTGCCACACCAACCCGGCGAACGACGCCTGGAACGCCCCGGCCTCGGTCGCCACCGACTCGAACCGGCTGAGGAACTTCGCGAAGCCCATGAACGACGGGCGCACCTTCACCGCCTGGGTCAGCCCGTTCCTGGCGGGGCTGGAGAGGAACGCCTACCACACGTTCCGCGTGCCGGCCGACTCGCAGGCCGTCTGGAGCGGCCCGCAGCCCACGGTGTGGCGCACCACCAGCCGGTGGGCGTCGCGTCCGCTGGCGGGCATCTGGGCCACCGCTCCCTACCTGCACAACAACTCGGTGCCCACCCTGTACGACCTCCTGCAGCCCGCCGCGCAGAGGCCGGTGACCTTCGCCGTGGGCCAGCGCGAGTACGACCCGAGCAAGGTGGGGATCGCCGCGGCAGCCCAGCCGCGCGAGGTGCTGGACACGCGCCGGTCCGGCAACCGCAACACCGGCCACGAGTTCGGCACGAACCTCAGCGCCGACGAGAAGTCCGCCCTTCTCGAATACCTCAAGACGATGTGAGAGCCGTCCCGGCCTGAACGGGAAATGCGAAGCCGGGCGCCGCGTGACGCGGCGCCC
>DASRQW010000516.1 GCA_035696245.1 Longimicrobiaceae bacterium
GAATTCCGGCGGCGGCCGCGGCGCTCGCGCTCACGGCGGCGTGCGGGCCCCGCATGCAGCCCATCCGCCCCGTGATCGAGAACGGCGGCAGCGTGCCCAGCCAGGTGGATCACACCGTGGCCCGCGCCAACGCGGCCGGCAACGCCCAGCGCGCCCGCATCGCCGAGAGCGCCGACAACATCGCGGCCGCGGCGTCCGCCTGCTCCGGCAGCGTGTGCGCGGCCATGGCGCGCGGCGAGCTGGCGGTCGGGATGACCGAGGCGCAGGTGATGGCGGCCACGGGCACCACTCCCGAGGCGTGGGAGGCGCGCGGCGGGGGCTCGGTCCGCACGCTCGCGAGCCGCTTCCCGGACCAGGCGCCGCACGACGCCGTGAGCGAGGTGGCGATGGTCACCATGGACGGCGGCCGCGTGCGCAGCTACACCTACCGCGAGCCGCAGGGCCTCCGCCTCGTCTCGTCCACCGCGGACGCGGGCAGGGACGCGCAGGCCGCCGCGCGTGCGGACGCGCTGCTGCGCCAGGGCGACGACTTCGCGCTGCGCGGCGACTTCGTGCGCGCGCTGGACCGCTACGACCGCGCCGACGTGATCCGGCCCAACGACCCGGAGACCACGCTGCACATCGCCCGCGCGCTCGACAAGCAGCTGCGGCCCATCGAGGCACGGCTGCGCTACCTGATGTTCCTGCACCAGATGGAGCTGGAGACCATCCGCGTGCAGGGCGAGGCGTACGGCCACCTGGCGGCCGCCATCGCCGAGGCGCGCGAGCGCGTGGTCGTGCTCGAGCACCGCAGATGAGAACCCTCGCCGCGGCCGCCCGGCTGCTCGCCGCGGCAGGGCTCGCCACGGGGCTGGCGGGCTGCGCCACGGCCGCCCGCTACCCCGCGCGCCCCAGCCCGGAGACGCTGCCCGCGGGCTCGCCCCTGCTGAGCCGCACGCTGGGGCAGACGGACGCATGGCTGCGCTACTACCTGATGGCGGGCAAGCCCGATTCGGCCGCCATGCTGCTGGCCGAGCACGCCGGCACTGCCCCGCGCGACGAGCTGCTGCGCAAGCTCCAGCTGGGCCTCGTCTTCCACCGCGCCGGGAGATGGGCGGAGAGCAACGCCGCGTTCGAGTGGGCCGAGCGCGCGGCAGACGACCGCTACGCGCGCAGCTTTCACCAGTCCGCGGGCACGCTGCTGGTGAACGACGGGGTGTCGGACTACCGCCCGGCGCGGCCCGAGATGGCGATGATCCCGTACTACCGGATGCTCAACTACCTGGCCCTCGGCCAGCAGGAAGAGGCGCTGGTGGAGGCGCGCAAGGCGAGCGCGCTGGTGTCGGGGCTGAACGACGACGGGAAGCGCCAGCCATGCGCGGGCGAGGGCTTCGTCGAGTATCTCGCCGGGCTGGTCTACCGCTCCGCGGGCGACCGCAACGACGCACTGGTCTCGTTCCGCGGCGCCGAGCGGGCCTTCGACGCGTGCTCGGGACGCGGGGCGGGCGGGGCGCCGCCGGAGCTGGGCACCGACCTCTTCCACACCGCGCGGGTGCTGGGCGTGAGGGAAGTCGCGGACTCGGCGCGGGCGCGCTACAAGCTCACGGCGCTCCCCGCCTCGCCCGGAGCGGGGACGGGGGAGCTGGTGGTGCTGGTGGAGCACGGGTGGGTGGCGCACCGCGCGCCACAGGACATCCACGTGCCCATCGCCCGCGAGGAGATGGACAGCCTGGATGGGCGGGACGATGCGTTCCGGGGCGCGGCGGCGGCGCGCATCAGCGGGCGGCTCATCCACAACCTGCTGGAGCAGTCGGTCTGGGGCTCCGCGGCGGACGAGGACCGCGGCTACCAGGTGGCCGACGCGCTGGGCGGTGCGTACATCCTGCGCATGGCCTGGCCCGTGTACCGCATGGAGGCCTGCGCGCCGCAGCGCCTGCGCGTGGTCGTGGCGGACAGCGGCGAGGCGCAGCCGATGACGGGCGACCCGCGCGTGGTGCAGGACCTCTCGTCGGCCATGGTGCGGAGCTTCGAGGCCACGCGGCCGCTCATGTTCACGCGCATGGTGGGGCGGGGGATCGCCAAGTACCTCGTGACGCGCGAGCTGGAGCGCCACGCCGACAAGAAGGGTGGCGAGTTCGCCGGCTTCCTCGCCGGGCGCATCGCCAACGCGGCGGGCAACGCGCTGGAGCGCGCCGACACGCGCAGCTGGTCGCTGCTGCCGGACCGCATCTCCGTCTCCCGCTTCTCGCTGCCCGCTGGAGAGCACCGCGTGCGCATCGAGGTGCTGGCGGGCGATGGGAGCGTGGCGGAGACGCTGGACATGGGCACGGTGAAGGTGGCCGCGGGCTCCACCGTGTTCCGGAGCCAGCGCGTGTGGGGCGGGGAGATGGGCGACCTGGGCGGCCTCGCGCAGCAGGGCGAGAGCGCCGCATTGGCCGCTGCCGCGGAAGCGGCCCCCGAGCCGGAGACGCCGCTCGCCGCCACGGCTGCCGCCCAGGCCCCGCAGCCGTGCGCGACGTGCAAGGCCGCTCCGCGCCCGCCCACGTCGGCCCCGGCGCGCCGCCCCGCGCACCCGCAGACCGCCGCGACCGACGGCCCGCCCGCCGCCTCCACCCGCGACACGAACGGCAAGCCGCAGCCCGTCCCCCGCCGCACGCGTCCGCACCCGGTGGTCAAGACGCCCTGACGCAAAAACGGCGAGCCTCCGAATTCGGCGGCTCGCCGTTCGCCTGGTCTCTCCCTCCCGCTTTCGGGATCCGACGAGCGGCATGCTCCGGCTCCTCGTCACCAACGTGCCATTCGGCCATCGGCCGGGTGGCACGTGCCGTTCGTGTCCGCCGCGCTTCCGCCCACGTTGCAGGACGCGTATGATTGGCGGCCGACGCGTAGTCTCGTCTACCTCTCCCAACGGTTCCGCATGCGCATCCTCGCTGCCGTCGCGGCGCTCTTCCTTGCTGCCGCCCCACTCTCGGCCCAGCAGGTATCGAGCGCCATATTCACCGATCCGCCGCGCGATGCCGCCCATCCCGCGCGGATGGAGGTGCTGCACATCCCATCGGGCGGCGTGCGGATCAACGGGGTGGCCTACCTCGCAGCCGGCGCGGGCGCGCATCCCACGCTGGTGCTCGCCCACGGGCTGCCCGGGAACGAGAAGAACCTGGACCTGGCGCAGGCGGTGCGGCGCGCGGGCTGGAACGTGGTCACGTTCAACTACCGCGGCTCATGGGGAAGCCCCGGCTCGTTCCGCTTCGCGCAGAACCTGGAGGATGCAGCGGCGGTGCTCCGGTTCGTCCGCGACACGGCCAACGCGCGGGCGCTGGGAATCGACACCGGCCGGCTCGTGCTGGGCGGGCACAGCATGGGCGGATGGGTGACGGTGCTGGCCGCCTCGCGGGACCACCGGTTGAGCGGCGCGATCCTCATCTCCGCCGCCGACATGGGACTGGCGGGGAGCCAGCCCCGCACGAACGTGGTCGCGCTCGCCGCGGACAACATGGAGACGCTCGCCGGGACGACCGCGGAGCAGATGGCCGACGAGCTGATCGCCAACGGTGCCCGCTGGCGCTTCGCCGCCGCCGCTCCCGGCCTGGAGGCTACGCCGCTCCTAGTGCTCACGTCCGACGACGGGCTGGCGCCCCAGGCCGACGCGCTGCTCGCGCTCGTGCGCGCGCGAGGGAACAGGCGCGTGACCACGGCCCACTTCGCGACCGACCACGGCTGGTCCGACCGCCGTATCGCGCTGCAGGACGCCGTGATCCGTTGGCTCCAGGCCCTGCCATAGCGCACTCGGCGGCGACGATCCGGCAACGGAAGAGGCCCGCGCTCTCGGCTGAGAGCGCGGGCCTCTTGTCGTCCATCTTCCGGCGGGACGTCCTTACATGCCGCTCCACGGCGTCAGGAAGGTCACCATGAGGATCGGGACGAGCGGGATGAGCACGATGCCGATCACCCAGAGCACGACCTCCATCGTGGTGTAGTCGTCTTCGACGGGCGCGTTGGCAGGCTGCTGCTGGACGTTGATGTCGGCCATGGCTCTACTCGGGTCCGCCCGGGGGCGCTTGGCGCCGGCCCGTGGCTCGTTTCGGTTCCGCACGTCCGTTCGGCGGCGCACCCGCGCGCTCCCCGGAGGTCGATCGTGCGATATGATAGCGGCTCGCCCCCCGCCTGTCCAGCAGCGCCCGGCCACGATTCCGTGTGCACGGGAGATGTCCGTCCGCCGTGCTACACCCGGCCGCCGATCCCCGCCGCGCATCCGCCGACCACCGGTTCGGGGATGAGCATCGGAGGTCGGGCGTCAACCTCCGAGCATCCACCGACACGCATCTACCGACAAGCATCTCGGACGGAAGTCGGGTTCGTCGGCCGTTCATCCATTGAGAAAGCGCCGTAACGGTCGGTCGATGGACATCGGCCGAGCATCTCCGCGAATCCCGGGGCGACGATGGCCGGCGAGGGTCAGGCGGTGGTGCCGGGAGGGGCGAGGCCCAGGTAGAAGGCGTTCGCCACGCGGGGCGCGTACGGCGCCAGCGGGCGCGAGCGGTCGCCCAGCAGCCACTCCAGCTCGATCTCCTCGAGCGACCCGATGAGCATGCGCCGGGCGAGCGGCACGTCCAGCCCGTCGCGCAGCGCCCCCTGCGCATTCCCGCTCGCCAGCAGCTCGTCGATGGCGGTGGCGTACGACTTCAGCACGTCGCGCACGGCGCCGCCGTAGAACTTGCTGGACTGGCGGGACTCCAGCAGCAGCACCGTGGCCAGCGCCGGGTCCGCCTCGATGCTCTCGAACTGGAGGCGGACGAAGCGCGCGAGGCGCTCGGGGAAGGGCAGCTCCGAGGGCAGCACGTCACGAACCGACGCGCAGAACTCGTTCACCTTCTCGCGGAAGGCGGTGAGCAGCAGGTCGTCCTTGCCGTCGAAGTACAGGTAGATGGTCCCCTCGGCCACGCCCGCGCCCGCGGCGATGTCGCGGATGCGCGCCGCGAAGAAGCCGTGTTCCGCGAACACGCGCACGGCCGAGTCCAGGATGGCGCGCTTGCGTACCTCGCGCCCGGTGCTGAGTGAGGGCTCATTCATGCTGGAAGGATAGGATGCGGACGCCGGAGACGGCAAGGGCCGGAGCGTCGCCGCCCCGGCCCTCGTCACATCTCCCGTCCCGCCCGGCGATCCCGGCAGCTCGTGCCGATCTTCAACTGAGCTCAGCCGGCCATCAACCGAGCCTCAGCCGAGCATCAGAAGCCGGGCTGGAAGGCGAACTGCCAGTGCCAGCCCTTGTCGCGCTCGAACGCCTTCACGAAGTCGGCCTCCACGATCACGTAGCCGAACACGTTGATGCGGCCGCCCACGCCCGCGCTGGTCAGGATGCCGCGCTTGGTGAGGTCGTCCTGCAGGCCGCGGCGGAAGACCGGGCTGGTGTTGACCAGGGCGCCGCTGCTGGCGTTGGTGGTCTGCCCCCACGCCACGCCCGCGTCGGCGAAGGCGATGCCCTCGATGGGCGAGAGGCCGCTGCCGCCCACCAGGCGCGACAGGATGGGCACGCGCAGCTCGGCGTTGCCCACGCCGATGCGGCTGCCGAAGAGCTGGTCCAGCACCACGCACTCGCGCCCGTTGTTGCTGCCCGTCTGGACCTCGTTGTTGCACTGGTCGCGGACGCTGTTGTAGTCGTAGCCGCGGATGAAGAACGAGTAGCCCAGGAACTGGTCGCCGAAGAGCCGCTGGTCGCGCCCGTAGCGCCCGAAGTGCAGGCCGCGGAACGCCAGCGTCATGGGCCGCAGGAAGAAGTACTTCCGGTAGTCGGCCGTGGCCTCCACGAAGCGGCCGGTGCCGAACGTGGGCGCGATCTCGAAGTGGTAGCGCTGCCCCGCGAAGGGCGACGTGTAGCCCTCGAGCGAGCTGTCGTAGATGAGCGCGCCCGAGCCCTCCACCAGGTTGAACGAGGGCAGGTGCTGCTTGCGCGTGCGGAAGTCCTCGCTGCCCACGCAGGCGATGCTGCCGTCGGCCTGCTGCTCGGCCGGGCAGAAGTACTCCTGGATCTGGATGTCCTGCGAGATGCGCCGGAACCCGCCCGAGAACTCCACCCGCTGCACATTCGAGAACGGGTACTGCGCGATGCCGCCCAGGCGCGTGTCGAAGTAGCGGAACAGCAGCAGCTGGTCGCGCAGCTCGCTAGACGCCGGGTCGAAGCCCGAGGCGGTGGCGGCGCCGGCGATGTACGGCACGCGCTCGGCCGCCACGCCGTAGTTCCACCGGCGCTGCTGGTTGAGGTAGACGGCGCTGAACCCGATCTCGTCCAGCTGCCCCTGCGCCTGCAGGGTGCCGTAGATGGTGTGGCGGCCCAGCATGTCGCTGAAGATGCCGCTGATGCCGCCGTACAGCCCGCCGCGTCCGTAGATGCCGCCGCCCGTGCTCACGCCCACCTGCGGCTGGCCCAGGTAGTCCAGCCCAAGCCGCGGGCGGTACGGCACCGTCTGGTAGGCCAGCGCCTCGGACGAGCTGGGCAGGCCGTAGGTCGCGTTCGCCAGCGCCGCGCCCACGCGGTTGAAGGCCGGCTCCGTGGGCCGCGGCGCCGGGGGCAGCACCGCCGGCAGCGGCACCGCGTCGGCCACCTGCGCCTGCGACGCCGGGACGACCGTGCCCGCGAGCCGTTGCGGCGTGTCCAGCGAGTAGATGTTGAAGCCGAAGTTGCGCTCGTACGCCGTGAACACCACCCGGTCGCCGCTGCGCGAGGCCGTGATCGCCGGGCTCAGCGGGGTGATGCCGCTCACGCCGGTGAACAGGTTCGTCACCTGCCGCAGCTCGCCCGAGGTGACGTCCACCCGGTAGATGTTGGGGATGCCCGTGCGGTTGGAGACGAAGAAGAGGCTGCGCCCGTCCGCCGTCCACTGCGGATCGATGTTGTTGTGGCCCGCCATCGCCGGCACCGCCCGGATCGCGCCCGTGGCGTAGTCCATCAGCGCCACGCGGTAGCCGCCGAAGCGCAGCGAGTCCAGGTCGGTGCCCGTGCCCCGGTCGGTCACGAAGGCCAGCGTGCGCCCGTCTGGCGAGAACGACGGCTGCATGTCGGCGTACCGGTCGTTCGTGAGCGCCCGGGAGGTGCCCGACGCCACGTCCACCGCGTACAGGTCCGTCATCCCCCCCTTGAGCCCGCTCACCACGATGGTCGACCCGTCCGGCGACCAGGTGGGGTTGTTGATCTCGCCCACGCCGGGGATCGGGTACTCGTGCAGCACCCGCGCGCTGGCCACGTCCAGGATCACCACTTCGTCGCGCGCCTCGCGCAGGGCCGAGAAGGCGAACTGCCGCCCGTCTGGCGACCAGGTGCCGGACGAGCTGATGTAGCGTAGGCTGCCGAAGTGCGGGTCGAACGCGGTGCCCTTCACCAGCCGCCGCGTCACCTGGCCGGTGGCCGCGTCTGCCAGGTAGAGCTGGATGTCCAGGAAGTCGAGCTCCGAGAGGAACGCCAGCGTCTTGCCGTCTGGCGAGAGCGACGGGGCCAGGTTCACGCGGCCGCCGCGCTTCTTGTTCGTGATGAGCGCCGTGGCCTGCTCGCGCGCCTCGCGCCGCTCGGTCAGCAGCGGCAGGTACGTGCGGCGGATGGACGACTGCCAATCTGCCGAGATCTCGTCGAGCGGGGTGTTGAGGATGCGCTGGAACGCCTCCGGATACGGCACGCCCTGGCCCACCTGCTTCAGGATCTGCCCGATGGCCGCGTCTCCCCACCGCCCGCCGATGTAGGCCCACAGCGCCTGGCCCCAGCGGTACGGGAAGTAGCTGGGGTTGCGCGTCAGCTCGTCGATGCTGGGCACGTTGCCGGTGAGCGCCGCGTCGCGCAGCCACATGGCCGTGTGCGCGTCCACCGGCCCCACCGACAGGTACTCGGCCATGCCCTCGGTGAACCAGAGCGGCGTGGCCGTGC
>DASRQW010000517.1 GCA_035696245.1 Longimicrobiaceae bacterium
CGTTGCCCACGAGGTTGGCGAGGACGCGCCGAAGCAGGGCTCCGTCCGCGTGCACGGCCAAGTCCGGCTCCGCATCTACCGACACGCTGGACCCGGCCTGCTCGGCGCGCACGGCCCACTGCGCCGCCGTCTCGTCCAGCAGCGCGCGCACGGGCACGTCTCGCGGCTCCAGGTGCAGCCGCGACTCTTCCAGGCGTGAGAGGTCGAGCAGGTTGTCGATGAGGAGGAGCACGTCGGCGCCGCGCTGGTGCGCGTCGGCGAAAAGGCGCTGCTGCGGCTCGGTGAGGACGCCCAGGTCGCCGTCGACCGCCATCTCCAGCGTGCCCAGCATGGCCGAGAGGGGGGACTTGAGGTCGTGCACGACCATGCGCGTCAGGTCGTCGCGCAGCTCCTCCAGCTCGCGCAGCTTGCGGTACTGGCGGTCGAGCTGGTCGTTGGCCGCCTTGAGCCGCAGCAGGGAGCGGACGCGGGCGACCAGGATGGAGCGGTTGAAGGGCTTGGTGAGGAAGTCGTCGCCCCCCGCCTCGATCGCCTCCACCTTGTCCTCGCTGTCCGACAGCGCGGTGACGAAGACGACGGGGATGCCGGACGTGGCGGGGTCCGCCTTGAGCCGGCGGCACACCTCGTAGCCGTTCATCCCCGGCATCATCACGTCCAGCAGGACGAGGTCGGGCTTGCGCTCGCGGGCGGCGAGCAGCGCCGCCTCGCCGCCCAGGGCGCCGGCGACGCGGTAGTCCAGCGCCTCCAGCAGGTCGCAGAGCAGCTCGACGTTGATGGGGTCGTCGTCTACGACCAGCAGGAGGGGGGAATCGGCTGCCGCCGCGCTCACCGCCCCAGCAGGGTCAGGGAGAGGGAGAGCCGCCAGTACGACTCGTCGAACGCTGCGCCCGCGGCGCGCTTGCCGCGCTCGCCCGTGAAGTCCACCAGCGCGGCGCCCCCCGCCAGGCGCGCGCCCAGCCCGGCGCTCAGCGCCTTCTCGGTGGGGAACTCGCCGGCGGTGGTCGCCGTGCCCCAGGCGAAGGGAAGCTCCGTCCAGCGTCCGCCAACCCGCAGCGGCAGGTTGCGCCCGCCCAGCGAGAAGCCGCCGAACTCCACGCCCGCCGAGGCGCTGCGCAGGTCGCGCGCACCGCCGGACGCCACCAGCGCGTCACTCGCCTTGGACCACTGCATCCACCGCCCGGCCACGGCCAGGGTAGTGTTGGGCGCCACGCGCCCGCTGGCGCCGAGGTCGACCGCGATGGGGCGCGGGTAGGTACGGTTCGCCGCCAGAGTGTCGGACCCTGCGTCGGCCCTGATGTGGCCTCCGCCCGCGACCGCGACCGAGAGGTTGACCGGCTCCACTGGGTTCCAGCGCACGCCGCCCGCGAAGCCCACGCCGCCGTACGACCAGTCGGTGCCGTACACCGTGGCCGCGAGCGTGCTGGCGCTGTCGGTGAAGGTGCGCGTCACGCTGTCGCGGGCCGAGCCGGTGAGCACGTCCACCGCGGCACCTACCGCGAGGCGGCTGCTCAGCAGGTAGCCGCCGCCCACGCGAAGCCGCGCCACGGCGCCGGCGGAGAGGAAGCGGTCCTTCACGCCCCGCGGCGTGCCGCCGATGAGCACGGTGTCGCTCGTCTCCGTCTGCCAGTGCTGGTCCAGGAACGAGCCGTAGCCCACCGAGCCCGCGAAGCGTCGGCCGATGGGGAAGACCGCGTGGATGAGCGGAAAGCGCGCCGTGGTGCCGGTGTTGCGGCCGGCGCTCGTCTCCGTACGGTAGAAGTCCGGCTGGAAAGCGATCACCAGCGCCGGAGCCGCGAGGCCGACGGTGCCGGCCGGGTTCACCAGCGAGAAGTTGGCGCCGGGCAGGCCCAGGCCGATGCCGCCCAGCGCCCGGGCGCGCGCGTCCATGGGCTCCAGCGAGTATCCCAGGCCGCGGCTGGCCAGGAGCGACTGCGCGCGGGCGCCCGACGGGGCGAGGACCGCGGCCGCGGCCGCCAGTGCGAGGGCGGGGCCCCGGAGAGTGCGTAGGTTCATCATGGCAGCTGGGGACGCGCGGGCAGGGTGTAGATGATGCGCAGGCGGGGCGTGGGCTCGAACCAGAGCACGCCGAAGGCGCCCGCGTCGGTCTGGCCCAGCAGGGCGTAGTCCCCGCTCAGCGAGTCTGTCGCCACACCCAGGCGGGCGAGGGTGGTGAGCGGCAGCGCGACCAGCGTGTCGCCGCGGTGGTAGACCACGCGGGTGGGCGTCAGCTCGGCGCCCAGCGGCGCGCGGAAGCCCAGCTCGGGCTGCTCCACGCCGCGCAGCACCAGCGCCACGCTGTCGAGCACCGCGAAGCCGGGGGGCGGGGCCACGGGGCGCAGGAGCAGCGCCACCTCGTTCAGCGTCACCTGGTTGAGCGGCAGCGTGCCGCAGCCGGTGCCGCCGCCCGCCGGGCAGGTCGAGACCTGCTGCGACAGGTCCAGGTGGAAGAGCGTTCGGGCCGAGGCGATGCCGCCCACCTCGAACACCGACGAGCTGCGCGGCGGTGCCTGCGGGTTGAAGACGTAGGTCTGGTCGCCCGTGGTGACGTTCTGCGCCACCAGCGTGTCTGGCGAGGCCGACGCCGGGTGCACGCCGGTGCGCAGCACGAAGCGCTGCAGCTGCACGCGCGTGCCCGGCTGGTCCGTGGCGATCAGCAGCCCGGGGAAGAGGCTGTCCGCCGCCATGCGCGCCACGGTCGCCGAGTCGATGGCGAAGACGAGCGAGTCGCCCGCGGCCGCCGGGTTCCAGGTGGCCCGCGCGATCACGCGTCCGCGGGTACCGCCCGGCTGCGTGAAGAGCGTGCGCACGCCGCTGGTGTCCGACGCCACCGTGTACGTGACCGTCGCGCGATTGAACCTCTGCCCCAGCTCGTACAGCGTGAAGTCGACCGGCCCGGCGTTGAACACCGACGCGGCCGAGTCGACGGCTGCCACCAGCGTGCCCTTGCCGTACGTGAAGAGCGTGTCGCTCTTCACGCTGCCCTGCGTGAACTGGACGTTGGTGGGGAAGCCGGCGAAGTGGAGCAGCGCGTTGGCATCGACCACGCCCTGGTACTTGTTCGCCACCACGAGCGAGGCGGGGAACTCCAGCGGGCGCGGGTAGCCGGCGAAGCTACCCAGCTCACGGACGATGCCGGCGCCGGGGAGCACCGTCTCGAGGGTGGTGGGCCGCTCGCCGCCGGGGAAGTGGTCGACGCCCCCGATGGTGGGCGACTTGTCGGTGCACGCCGCGGCGGCGAGCACCGGAAGCAGCGCGAAGAGCGCCCTGCGAAGACCGGAACGACGTTGCATCACGGATCCGAGCGAGAAGTGTCTGCGGGGCGCCCGCCTGTGGGCGCGCCCGGAAAGCTCTTTAGGGAGCGGGGTCCGCCGCGCCCGTGTAGACGCGGGGCAGGCGGGTTCCGAGGCCGGTGAGGACCTCGTACGAGATGGTGCCGCACCGGGCGGCGACCTCGTCTGCGGTGATCTCCTGGCCGCCGTCGGCGCCCACGAAGGTCGCCACGTCGCCCGGCTCCGCGCCGGGCACGGCGGTCAGGTCCAGCACCGTCACGTCCATCGAGATGCGCCCCACGATGGGGACGCGCCGTCCGCGGACGATCGCCTCGCCACCCGCCGTGGCCAGCGCGCGCCGCAGCCCGTCGCCGTAGCCGATGGCCGCGGTGCCCCACACCTCGGGGCCGAGCGCCGTGTGCGTGGCGCCGTAGCCGACCGTCGAGCCGGATGGCACCCGGCGGACGCGGGCCAGCCGGGCGCGCACTGCGGCCACTGCCTCGGGCGCCTCTCCGGGGCCTGCCCGGCCGCCGTACAGGAAGATGCCGGGCCGCACCAGGTCCAGCCCGTATCCCCCGCGCCGGATGGACGCCGCGCTGTTCGCGCTGTGCAGCAGCCGGCCGGTGCCGGAGGGCGCCGGGGGCAGCGCGGCAACCGCGGCCCGGAAGCGCGCCTCCTGCCCGTCCGTGGGCGCCAGGTCGGGCTCGTCCGCGGAGTGGAAGTGCGTAAAACACCCTTCCCAGGCCAAAAGGTCCGCCGCCGCCGCGGCCACGGGGCCGCCCCACTGCGCCGCTTCGTCCCACGGCAGGCCCGCGCGGCCCATGCCCGTGTCCACCTCCAGGTGGAAAGCCAGCGGCCGTCCCACGGACCGGGCCTCGGCGGCCCAGCGTGCGACGGCCTCCACGTCCGACAGCGCCGGGGTGAGCCCCACGCGCGCGGCGCGCGCGTACTCGCCGGGCGGCGGGGGGGCGCACACCAGCACGCGGCCCTGCCATCCCCCGGCCCGAAGCGCCTCGCCCTCGGCCACCGCGGCCACGCCGAAGCCCCACAGCTCGTGCGGGGCGAGCGCCTCCACGCAGGCGGGCACCACTGCGGCGGCGCCCAGGCCGTACGCATCGGCCTTGACCATGGGCACCAGGGCGGCGCCCGGCGCGGCGTCGCGCACCCGCAGGAGGTTGCGCCGGAGCGCGCCGAGGTCTACATCGACCCAGGCACGCGATCTGGATTCCGTTGACGAATTTGACACAAACCCGGTAGTATAGGCCCACCGTGCATACCACGCAACCCGAAACGCCCCCCGCGCCGCAGCCTTCCGGCGGCACCCTGGACCGCGCCCTGTCGCTGGTCGAGTTCCTCCGCGCCCACTGCCCGTGGGACGCCGCGCAGACCCCCGTCACCCTCCAGCAGTACCTCCTGGAGGAAGCGCACGAGGTGGTGGACGCCATCGCCGCGGGCGACGAGGCGGAGCTGCAAGGCGAGCTGGGGGACCTGCTCCTCAACCTCGCCTTCCAGGTCGTCCTCGCCGAGGAGCGCGGCGCCTTCGGGCGGGAGGACGTGACCGCGGGCCTCGAGCAAAAGATGCGCCGCCGCCACCCCCACCTCTACGGTATGGGCGAGCCCGAGCCGTGGGACGTGCTCAAGGCCCGCGAGCGTCCGGCAGACGCCCCGGCGGCGCCGCTCCTGGCCGGCCTGGCGAGCGGGATGGATCCGCTGCTGCGCGCCTTCCGCATCCAGCAGCGCGTGGCCGAGGTCGGCTTCGACTGGGACGACGCCCGCGGCGCGTGGGAGAAGGTGCGCGAGGAGGTGGGGGAGGTCGGGGCCGAGCTGGAGGGCGGGAACCGCGAGGAGCTGGAGGAGGAGCTGGGGGACATGCTCTTCGCGATGGTGAACCTCGTCCGCCTCGCCGGGACGGACCCGACGGCGGCGCTCTCACGCGCGAACGCCAAGTTCACGCGCCGGTTCAACGCGCTGGAGCGGATGGCGCCGGAGCGGGGAGTCGTGCTCGGTGACGCGCCCCTGGCGGAGCTGGATACGCTCTGGGACGAGGTGAAGGCGGCGGAGCGGGCGGGGAAGGCTAGGGCGGACGGGGCGGAGAGATCGTAGGCGGCGGCCGCGGCGAACCGTCTTTTCGACGAACCGGCAGCGACTGAGTAGGGATCAGAATCGACCGCGCAGGCTGGATTGAGTGAAAGCGGTAGGGTGAGTCTCCGCACGTCGTCAAACCTCGCTCCAGGCGGAGCGTGCGCCGGAGCGGGTGCGAGGGTATTATTCCGCTCTCGCGCCTCCGGGCGTGACTCCGTGGTACGCCCGCCCGTCCCTGCGACGCAGGCGGACGCCTCGCAACGCAACAGAACCGTTTCCGGCTCGGTTGAATGACCGTCGTCCCATCCGCAGCATCCGGTAGAGGAACCGCGCCGCGACCCGGCGCGCCACACGGCGGACGATCGCGATGAGCCTGAGGCTCCGAATCCTCCTTACGCTGCTGGCCATCACGGTCATCCTGGCGCTGCCCACCGCATACGGGCTGTCGGCGCTGCGCGAGCTGCGCGGGATCGCGCACGACCTGCGCACGCGTGACGCGGAGAGCTCGCTCGCGCTCGGCCGGCTGCAGACCGCGCTCAAGGAGGTCGAGAACTCCAACCGCATCTACGTGGCGGTGGGCTCCCAGACGCCCGATGCCGTGCGGATGGGCGCGGAGCTGGACGCGGGCATGGAGCGCGTGGAGCGGCAGCTGGACGTCCTCTCCCGCTCCGGCTACCGGGAGCCGACCGCCCAGGCGCGCGCGACGTGGAACGCCACCAAGCAGGCGGTCCGCCGGAACCAGGCGCAGGCGGATTCGGGCAGGTCCAACGAGGCGAGCGCCTTCCTCCGCAGCGGGGTGGACCCCGCGTTCGAGGAGATGGACCACTCGCTGGACCCCATCGGCCGCGCCATCAACACGAGCGGGGAGCAGCAGGTGCGGCGCGCGCAGCAGGCGGCCGACGGCGCGGCCACGCGCACGCTGGTAGCGTTCGCCACGGCGCTGCTGCTCACGGTGCTCATCGGCGGCTGGCTCGCACGGAGCCTGCTGCGGCCCATCGGCGAGCTGCGGCGGGGGATGACGACGGTCGCGCAGGGCGACTTCGACCCCGACGTGCGCATCCCCCTGAACCGCACCGACGAGCTGGGCGACCTTGCGCGCTCGTTCGACAGCATGACCACGCAGCTCACCGAGCTGGACCGGCTGAAGGCCGAGTTCGTCTCCGTGGCCTCGCACGAGATCAAGACGCCGCTGAGCGTGATCAAGGGCTACGTGGCGCTGCTCCTGGACGGCATCTACGGCGAGGTCACGGACCCGCAGCGGAAGACGCTGACGGCGGTGTCGGACCAGGCGGAGCGGCTGGCGAGGCTGGTGCACCGGCTGCTGGACGTGACGCGCTTCGAGGCCGGCGGCGGGCGCCTGGAGCTCCGCGAGATCGAGCCGCGCGGCTTCCTGTCGGAGCTGACCGACGGCTTCGAGGTGCTGGCGTACCAGAACCAGATCGACTTCGTGGTCGAGGTCGCGCCCGACGTGCCGCAATCCATCGTCGCCGATCCGGAGCGCGTGAACGAGGTGCTTGGCAACCTGCTCAGCAACGCGTTCAAGTTCACGCCCAAGGGCGGAAAGATCTTCCTGCGTGCGGCGGCGGAGCGCGGCGGGATGGCGGTGGAGGTGGAGGACACCGGCGTGGGCATCCCCGCAGACAAGCTGCCCAAGATCTTCGAGAAGTTCTTCCAGGTGGAGAACGACGCGCAGCCGCGCTCGGTGGGATCGGGGCTGGGGCTGGCGATCGCGCACGAGATCGTGGAGGCACATGGCGGCACGATCAGTGCGGACAGCGAGGTAGGAAAGGGCACGCGTTTCCGCGTGTTCCTGCCCGCCCGCCCGCCCGCGGGCACGGCGCAGTCCTGAGCCCGGTCCGCACCCGCCCGATGCCGATGCCGTCGAAGCACGTCCGCACGCTGCTCCTCTCCCTCGTCCTGCTCCCCGCGTGCGCCAGCCTGCACCGCGGTCCCGGCGCCGGCCAGCGCGCGCAGCTCTGGCGCGACGCGCACAACGCCTTCTACGCGGACAGCTTCCGCGTGGCGACGGTCGCCTTCCAGACGCTCGCGACCCAATACCCCACAACGCCCGAGGGGCGTGAGGCGCGCTTCTACCTGGCCGCGCTGCACCTGGACCCGCGCAACACTACCGCGTTCGACCCGCACGCGAGCGAGACGGACCTGGCGGCGTACCTCGCGCAGGACTCGCTGAACCAGGGGCTCATCGGCCACCGGCCGGAGGCCACGTCCATGCTGCGGCTCGCGCGCGAGGTGCAGCGCCCGTGCGAGGAGCGCGTGGGGCCATTGCGGTGCGAGACGCGGGTGGTGGAGCGGCGTGTTCCGGGGCAGACGGGCGGCACCGCCCCGAACGGCGCCTCGGCCGCGACGGTGGAGCGGCTCCAGGCGATGATCGCCGACCGCGACGAGCAGATCCAGCGGCTCAATGCCGAGCTGAACCGCATCCGGGCCACGCTGGTGCCGCGAAGGCCGTAAGAGCAGGTTGGGAGTACACCGGCAGGAAGAAGCAGAACCGCCGCTCCGGGAGATTCGGGGCGGCGGTTTTTTGCCCTCACCCGGCGGCCTGAGAGCCGCCACCCTCTCCCACAACCGCGTGGGAGAGGGGACGTACTGCTCGGGGGTGTCGCGGGATTGGCGGACTGGCGCGATCAAGCGTGGTGCGCAGTCTTCACGAGGGATGCGCCCGCCAGAGTGCTGTTGGGGTTAGTCCCCGCAGGGGGACTTTGCGCGGTTGTTGCCGCGACTTCAGTCGCCCGTCTCTCGCCAGCTCAGCCGACGTGAAAGAGTCGGGCGCGTTCGCCGTAGCGGGCTTCCAGGGCGGCGCGAATGCGGGGGTGGCGTGCAAGCGTGGGGTCCTGCTCCACGATGCGGCGCGCCTCGCCGCGGGCGGTGTCGAGCAGGCCCGCGTCCTTCTCCAGGTCCGCGAAACGGAAGCTGGGGAGACCGGACTGGCGGGAGCCGAACAGGTCGCCCACGCCGCGCAGGTGCATGTCGGCCTCCGCGATCTTGAAGCCGTCCTCCGTGCCGGCGAAGATGCGCAGGCGTTCGCGCGCCTCGGGGCCGGACGTGAGCAGGATGCAGAAGCTCTCCTCCGCGCCGCGGCCCACGCGCCCCCGAAGCTGGTGAAGCTGCGAGAGGCCGAAGCGATCGGCGTGCTCGATCACCATCACCGTGGCGTTGGCAACGTCGATTCCCACCTCGATAACCGTGGTGGAGACGAGCACGTCGATCGCGCCCGCGGCGAAGGCGCGCATCACGCGGTCCTTCTCATCGCCCGGCATCTGCCCGTGTACCATCCCCAGGCGCAGGTCGGGGAAGACGTCGGCGCGCAGCCGCTCGAACTCCTCCGTGGCGGACTTCAGCTCCACCTTCTCGGACTCTTCCACCAGCGGGTAGACGAGGTACGCCTGGCGTCCCTTCTCCACCTGCTCGCGGATGAAGCCCAGCACCTTGGGCAGCGCGGACGCGTCACGGAGCGCGGTGCGCACCGGCTGGCGTCCCGGCGGGCGCTCGTCGAGGACTGAGACGTCCAGGTCGCCGTACAGCGTGAGCGCCAGCGAACGAGGGATGGGCGTGGCCGACATCACCAGCACGTCCGCGTTCTCCCCCATCTCCGTTAGCGCCATCCGCTGCTTCACCCCGAAGCGGTGCTGCTCGTCGACGACCACGAGGCCCAGGCGGTCGAACTCCACGCCTTCCTGGATGAGGGCGTGCGTCCCGACCGCGATCCCCGCTCCGCCGGACGCGATGCGGTACACGGCCTCGCGCCACTGGCGGGTGCCGAGGCGGCCGGTGAGCAGGGTCACGCCCACCGGCAGTTCGCCCAGAAGCTTGGTCAGCGTGCGCGCGTGCTGCTCCGCCAGGATCTCGGTGGGCGCCATCAGCGCGGCCTGGTACCCGTTCTCCACCGCGCGCAGCATGGCGAAGAGCGCGACCACCGTCTTGCCCGAGCCGACATCGCCCTGCACGAGGCGGTTCATGCGCCGCGCCGACGCCATGTCCTCGCCGATCTCCTTCAGCACCCGCTTCTGCGCGTCCGTCAGCGTGAAAGGAAGGTTCGCGTAGAACGGCCGCACGAAGTGGTCGCGCCGTTCGAAGGCGATGCCCGGCCGCTCGGCGGTGGCGTGATGGCGGGAGAGGGCGTGCAGCAGCTGGAGGAAGAAAAGCTCCTCGAACGCGAGCCTCTGCCTGCCCCGCTCCGCCTCGGCGAGGGACGAGGGGCGGTGCATGGCGTCGAGCGCGCGGCCGAGCGGGAAGATGCCGCCCAGCCGGTCGCGCATCTCGTTGTCGAACGGGTCTTCCTCGACGACGGAGGTGAGCAGGTCGTCCAGGTTCTCGGCCAGGATGGTGCGCACCTGGCGATGCGTGAGCCCTTCCGTGGCGGGATAGACGGGAAAGATCGTCCCCTCCTCCTCCGACGCCGTCTCGCCCTCGCGTGCCATCAGAGTGAACTCGCGCGGCTGGAGCTGGCGGCCGTGGTAGAAGCGCACAGGGCCGCGCAGGAGCAGCAGGTCGCCCTTCTTCATGCTGCGGTCCAGGTACGGCTGCCCCGGCCAGGAGCACTCGATCAGCCCGCTGGAATCGCGCACGACCGCCTGGAAGATGCGCAGCCCCTTGCGCGTGGGCAGCACGCCCTTGGACACGACGCGGCCGATCACCGAGGCCTCCATGCCCGGCTCCACGGCGACGATCTTCTGGATGGTGGACGCGTCTTCGTAGCGGTGGGGGACGTGGTACAGCACGTCGCGCGCGGTGAGCAGCCCCAGCTTCTGGAGCAGCTCGCCGCGCTTGGGGCCCACGCCCTTGAGGAACTGGGCGGGGCGGTCCAGGTCGGAATAGGGGATCACGGAAGCCATGTGCAGCTCTGGATCATGGGCGCCGTGCGGTGCAGCGGGTTGAGAAGATGGAGAGCCGCCGCGGATTCCTGGCGGTGAGCTCCCCGTCCACTTACATACCGAAAATATACCGAAACTGCACTCGTCGCGCTAGGCGGTCAGCACTTCCTCCGCGAAGGCGTCGATCTCGAACGGAACGAGGTCGTCGATGGTCTCGCCGACGCCGACAAACTTCACCGGAACGTTGAACTCCTCCTTCAGCGCGACGACGATGCCGCCCTTCGCGGTGCCGTCCATCTTCGTGAGCACGATGCCGGTGAGCGGCATCTCACTGCCGAAGGTGCGGAGCTGCGCCATCGCGTTCTGGCCCACGGTGCTGTCCAGGACGATCAGCGTCTCGTGCGGGGCGCCGGGAAGGCGCTTCGCGAGCACGCGATAGACCTTCTCCAGCTCCTTCATCAGGTCGGTTTGCGTGTGCAGGCGCCCCGCCGTGTCGATGATGACGACGTCGCTTCCCAGGCGCTCGGCCGTGTCCAGCGCGTCGAAGGCGACGGCGGCCGGGTCGCGGCCGGGCTCGCTGCCCACGAAGTCGCAGCCCACGCGCTCGGACCAGCGCCGAAGCTGCTCGATGGCGCCCGCACGGAACGTATCTCCCGCGGCGATGAGCACGCTGCGCCCCTGCTTCTTCATGCGGTGCGCGAGCTTGCCGATGGTAGTGGTCTTCCCCACCCCGTTCACGCCGATGACGAGGATGACGGTGGGGCCGCCCTCGAAGTTCATCCGTAGCGCCGTGTCCTTGCGGCCGGCGGAGAGGATGGCGGCGATCTCCTCGCGCACGGCGCGCAGGTAGTCGCGCTGGGTCTTCGCTACACCGCGCGAGGCGAGGTCTTCGACGACCTGCACCAGGCGCAGCGTGGCCGGCACGCCGAAGTCTGCGGCGATCAGCGTCTCTTCCAGGCCCTCCAGCGAGCCCTCGTCCATCCCCTTCACCAGCACCGAGACGTCGGTCAGCGCGACGTCGACGATGCGGTCCCACAGGGACTTCTTCGTCTCGTCCTTCCGGCGGAACAAGCGGGCCATGTCTGTCAGTCCACGGGTATGCGAAAGCCTTCTCCCCACCGCCGTTGCGGCGGGAGCGGCGAGTCGTCCGTTCAGCGCGCGCCGGGCCCGGCGCATCCATCGTTCGGGCAGGAAGTATACACCGCACGGCCGTTTCCGCCCACCCTCGCCCATCGTCCGCAGGTCGGGGCCGCGGGAGATGGGCATCCGCCGACGACGTGGGAGGCCGTTCATCTCCCGAAACGGCCCGCCCCCAACCGCGCGGGGCGGATGGGGGCGGGCACGACGGCGGATGCCGGGCTGGTTACTTTGCGGCCTCGTAGCGGCGCGAGACCTCGTCCCAGTTCACCACGTTCCAGAAGGCGGCGATGTAGTCGGGGCGCCGGTTCTGGTAGTTCAGGTAGTAGGCGTGCTCCCACACGTCCAGCCCCAGGACGGGCGTCTGGCCGTTCATGAGCGGCGAGTCCTGGTTCGCCGTGTCGGTGATCTGCAGCTTGCCGCCGTCGCCCGCCACCAGCCACGCCCACCCGCTGCCGAAGCGGCCCTTGCCGGCGTTGGCGAACTGGTCCTGGAACTGCGCGAAGCCGCCGAAGGTGGTGTTGATCGCGTCGGCGATGGCGCCGGTGGGCTGCCCGCTGCCGTTGGGGCCGAGGACCTTCCAGAACAGCGAGTGGTTGGCGTGGCCGCCACCGTTGTTGCGCACCGCCGTCTTGATGTCTTCCGGCACGCTGGCGAAGTTGCGCATCAGCGCGTCGATATCGTCGCCCGCCTGGAACTCGGGGTGCTTCTCGAGCGCCGCATTCAGGTTGGTGACATACGTGGCGTGGTGCTTGTCGTGGTGGATCTCCATCGTACGCGCGTCGATGTGCGGCTCCAGCGCGCCGAAATCGTAAGGCAGGGGGGGAAGCGTAAACGCCGCCATCAGGCACCTCCAGAGGGGTGGAAAGTAGGCACTTCTGCAAGCCGGCCCGGGCCGCCGGAGAAGCCCGTGTACAAGCCCAGACGGTTGAGCAATAGCCGGGCCGGAGCGCATCCGTCCCGCACGGTGTGAAACTAAGCCGCGCCGTATGTTTCGCTACCGCCTGCGCGTTCCGCCGGAAGATCCCACTCCAGAAATTCGTCGGCCGGACTCTGGCGTCGAGGGGCTCTGCGCTCCGCGGGACGGAACGGATTCAGGAGCGGCCGGGGATCGGCGGCTCGGCCGGTCCGCTCTGTTCCAACGGTGTGTATTCGAGGCGGAAGTCGCGTGCGGCGGCTTCGGCGCCAGCCGTGAGGGTGACCACCTTCACGCGGCGTGAGGGGACGCCGGTGTAGCCGCAGCGAGCGGCGGGCGGACAGCGGCCCATCTCCGTTCCCGCCCGCACCTCCACGGCATGGCTGGGCGAAGAGATGCTGCGGAAGCCGTGCGCCGTCGTGACCTGTGCGGTGAGCGCGAAATGGGTGAACGGCACCTCGCTGGCACCTGCGAGGAGCGGGTAGTCGTAGCCGCGCGCCCCCGCCTCTCCATGCGGAGGCTGCGTGTAGCCGAGCTTGAGGCTCACGCTTCCGTGTGCCGGGATGGAGGGGATGCGCACGTGTACCACGTTCCGCCCCCGATACGCTCGCAGCGGCGATCCTCGGCTCGCACGAACGATGGAGTCCAACATCCGCCGCGACTCGCCGGGCGTACTCCACTCGCCGTACTGCTTCAGCTCGGTTCCATCGAAGACGGAGGCGCCGGTTACGGTTGCGTCGTCGGGCAGCGGGAAGAAGAACGCGCCGTCGATCTCCCCGCCCGTCGGGTTGTGGAAGCGATGGTTGACGTACGTAGTGGATCCATCGCTCTTCACATCTGCCGACACCAGGACCGAGTCTCCGAGCAGGATACGCGGCAGCGCCTGCGCGGCCGGACATGCCCCCGTGCAGCGGACGGGAACCGCGATCCCCTGCGCGTCTGCATGCACGGCAGGGGCGAGGACGACCAGCGCGAGCAGCGGCAGCGAGCGCATGGGAGGCAGGGTGCGAAGGTGACGAAAGCCCGCCGAGCGTCTTTGCGCCGGCGGGCTTTCAAGATACTGCCATCACGTGGGTGCTGCGCGGACGGTCAGACAGGCCCAGCGCCGCGGCTCACGGAGTCCAGATCGCGCTCCACGCGCGCCCAGCGGCGGGCGATGGAGACGACGTAGCCGAAGAGGAGCAGCCAGGCCAGCGTGAACGCGATCCACACGTGCCAGTAGGCCCGCAGCGTCCGCGGCGGCGCGGGCTCCGAAGGCAGGCCGTTGGACGCGGTGGATGGCACCTGCGCGGCGGCGGCGTTCGATGGGCCGTTCTCCTGCGATGCGGGCGGCGCGGCGGGCACGGCAGCGGTGGCGGCCTCGCCCGCGGGCATCTGCTGCGCGGCGGCGGGCGCGCCGAGCGCGAGGACGCCCGCGAGAGCGAGGACGGCAAATCTATGCGAACGCATCGGCGGCGAAGTCTCAGGAAGCGGAAGCGGGACGGCCGAAGCCGGCGCGGTGCATCTCCAGTCGTGCCCTCGCCACTTCCAGCCCGTAGCGGAAGAGGAGCAGCGAGAAGAACAGCAGCGTGAAGGCGAGCAGCGACACGAGCAGCGTCTGCACGATGGCGGGGTCGGCCTGCGCACCTTCGGGACGCATGATCACGGGCTTGGGGTGCTGCGAGCGGAACCACTGGACGCTCAGGTGGATGAGCGGGATGTCCACCGCGCCCACGATCCCCAGCACCGCGCCGAAGCGCTTGCCACGCTCCGGGCTCTCCGTCGCGCCCCGCAGCATGAAGTAGCCCACGTAGATGAACCACAGCAGCAGCGTAAGCGTGAGCCGCGGCTCCCACACCCACCACGCGCCCCACGCGATGCGGCCCCACAGCGGCCCTGTGAGCAGCACGATGGTGGTGAAGATCGTCCCCAGCTCCGCCGCGCTCACGGCGATGGCGTCCAGGCGCTCGTCCTTGAGCCACAGGTAACCGACCGAGCAGAGCGCGACGATGCCGAACGCCAGGAACGCGACCCAGGCGGACGGGACGTGAAAGTAGAAGATGCGCTGCACCACGCCCATCGTCGTCTCGGTGGGCGCGTAGAAGAAGATCATCCGCAATGCGAACAGCAGAGACGCGGCGGCCAGGAGGCCAAGCCCCACTGCCCACGTCCGCGTGCCCCGCATCGAGTCTTGCTCCATCTCTCTCACTCTTCGAGCACGGAGCCGAACACGGCCGTGCACACCACCAGGTAGATGAGGTCGAAGGCGCCGAGCATCTTGAAGCTCGACATCACCTCGGCCGCGGGACGGCCCACGAGCAGCCGCTGCGTGGCCGAGGCGGCGAAGATCACCACCGGCAGCAGCAGCGGGAGCAGCAGGATGGGCAGCAGCGTGTCGCCCAGCCGCGTGTGCGTGGAGACGGCGGCGAACAGCGTCCCCAGCAGGATGAAGCCGAACGTCGCAAGGGCCATAATCGCCGCAAGCGCGCCGAGCGAGCCCAGGAAGTCCAGCCCGAAGAAGAGCGCGTAGACGGGGAGGATGACCAGCTCCACCGCCAGCACGATCAGCAGGTTGGCGGCGAACTTCCCCAGGAACAGCGCGCCCCGGTCCACCGGCGCGAGGAGCAGCCCGGCCAGCGCGTCCTGCTCGCGCTCCAGCGCGAACGAGCGGCCCAGGCCCAGCGTGCCCGCGAAGAGGATGGTGATCCACACCATCGCCCCGGCGATGCTGCGCGCGCGCACCGTGGGGTCCAGCGCGAACGAGAAGACGACGGCGACGAGCACGGCGAAGGTGGCCATGGAGACCACGCGCTCGCGCGAGCGCATCTCCAGCACCAGGTCCTTGCGTGCGACGGCGACGGCCTGGGCGACGAAGCCCATCAGACGGCCGCCGCCACGCGCTCGGTGTACACGCGCTCGAAGCGCGACGCGTCCACCGCGGCACGCGGCTCGTCGGACACCCATCGTCCGCCGACCTGCACCACCACGCGGTCCGCCAGCTCCAGCCCCTGCGACAGGTTGTGCGTCACGAGCACGACGGTGTGGCCGCCGCGCAGGCGCTCCAGCGTGCCGCGCAGCATGGCCGCCGCGTGCGGATCCAGCCCCGTGTACGGCTCGTCGAGGAAAACGACTTCCGGGTCGTGCAGCAGCGTGCGGGCGAGCGCCAGGCGCTGCTGCATCCCCCGCGAGAAGGTGCGCACGCGGTCGTCGCGGCGGTCCGCGAGCCCCACGTCCTCCAGCGCGCGGGCGACCAGCGCCTTGCGGTCGGGCAGGGCGTACAGGCGCGCGTAGAAGTCCAGGTTCTCGGCGGCGGAGAGGCCGCCGTACAGGAAGGTCTGGTGCGACAGCAAGCCGATGCGGCGCCGCCACCCGTCGTCCGCCCCTGCGATGGGCTCGCCGGCCACCAGCACCTCGCCGCGGGTGGGCTGCACCGCGCCGCACAGCATGCGCAGCAGCGTGGTCTTCCCCGCCCCGTTGGGCCCGAAGATGGTGAGGAACTCGCCCCGCGCCAGACGGAAGTCGACGCCGCGCACCGCGTGCAGCGGCCCGTACCGCTTCTCCACCTGCCGCGCCTCCACCGCCGGGGCCGCCCCGGGGGCGGAGTGGGGCTGCGTCACCTCAGGCGCACCCCGCAGCCGGCGCAGAAGCGGCTCCCGACGGGGTTCACGAAGCCGCAGGAATGCCGCCCCGCTTGGACCGCGAGCACGGCGTCGATCCGCGACGGCCGAACCTTCGTGCCGCGCGCCGCATCGCCGTCCCACTTCGCCTCCACGGCCTCGGCCGCGCGGATGGCCTGCATGGCCTCGCGCGAGAGGAGGTCGCGCTGGCTGCGGTAGTCCGCATCGTCCAGCTTGCCCGCCAGGAAGTCGTACTCCAGCTCCTTGAGCGACGCGAGAGTGACCCGCTTCCGCGCCTCCGCGTCCAGCACGGCGCCCGGCGCGGCGTCCGCCACAAGCGCGGTGCGGCGCGCCAGGATGGGGCCGATCACGTACAGCGCGGCGGCCCCGGCCAGCGCGGCGGCGAGCAGCATCAGCGTCACGCGCCCACCTCCTCCGCCCGCTCGAACTGCCGCAGCTCCGCCTCCAGCTCGGCGCGGTCCTCCGCCGTCAGCGGCGCCGCCGCGGGGGCGATCGTGTTGCCGCGGCGCCGCATCGCTCGCATGAAGGCGATCAGCGCGCCGGCGCCGATGAGAAGCACGAAGGGCGGCGCGATCCAGGCCAGCAAGCCGGTGCCGGACTTCTTGGGGACGATGCGCATCTGCTCGCCGCGGCGGGCGATCACGCCTTCCACGATCTCGTCCGCCGTCTTCCCCGTGCCCGCCTCCATCAGCACCGTGTCGCGCAGCGCCTCGGCCTGCGCGCTGGGGCACATGTCCAGCGTGTGGCCCGGCGTAACCGGCGAGCGGAGCTGCGACATCGCCTGCCACGCCACGTCATGCGAGTGGTCGGTATCCCGCGCATCGGCCGTGGACGGCTTCGCCTGCGCGTGAATGGGGGATGCGACGAGGAGAAGAAGCGCGGGGAGTATCCGGTAGATGCGCATCATCAGACCTCCACCAGCTCGCGCTCGCGTCCGGCAGGGCGCGCTTCGACCACGCGGCGCACGGGGGCGCGGCGGGGCGCTTCGGCCGACGGCCAGAGGGCGATGAGGGTGCCGATGGCCATGATGAGCCCGCCAAGCCAGATCCACGGCACCAGCGGGTTCACCAGCACGCGGAACGTGGCGACGGGCTGCGGGTTGGTGCCCTGCATGAAGCCGTCGGCGTCGTCCACGCCGGCGAGGATCAGGTACAGGTCCTCGTTCCAGGCGCGGCGGATTCCGACCTCGGACGTCACCTCTTCCCGCTGCTTGTACGAGCGCTTCTCCGCCGCGAGGGTGCCGGCGCGCCGCCCGTCGATCCGCACGTCCATCGACGCCACCAGCTTGGTCATGTTGGTGGCGGGATACCACGACATGTCCTGGTACGTGAGCCGGTACGTGTGCCCGAACGGCGAGGGGATGCTCACGCTCTGCCCGGGGCTCAGCGCGATCTCGCGCTCGGCGTTGAACGCCTTGCCCGCCAGCCCGCAGAAGCAGACCACCAGCCCGGCGTGCACGATGTAGCCGCCGTACCGCCGCCGGTTGCGCTCCACGAGGTGGACGAGCGCGACGAAGCGCCCCTCGCCCTCGATGCTGGCGCGGGCGCGTGTGCCCTTCCAGAACTCCACCACGATCGTCGTCATCGTGAACGTCGCCAGCGCGAAAGTGGCGATCGCGTACGGCAGCCGCATCCCCGCCGCGACCAGAACGCCGACGGTGACGAGGCAGACGGAGCCGGGCAGCACGAAGTTGCGCTTGAGGTTGCGCGGAGTCGCCTTCCGCCAGGCGATGACGGGGCCGATGCCCAGCAGCGCGAGCAGGAGCAGGCCGATGGGGATGTTGACCCGGTTGAAGAAGGGCGGGCCCACGGTGATCTTGTGGCCGCTGATGCCCTCGGAGATGAGCGGGAACATGGTCCCCCACAGCACCGCGAACATCGCCGCGACGAAGAGGAGGTTGTTCATCAGGAACGCCGACTCGCGCGAGACGAACGACTCCAGCCGGCTCTCCGGCTGCAGCCGGTCGCGCCGCCACCACACCAGCCCCGCGCAGGCCACGATCATCACCGAGAGGAAGGCGAGGAAGGTGTACGCGATGGGCAGGTTCTGCGCGAACGAGTGGACCGATTCGATCAGCCCGCTGCGCGTGAGGAAGGTGGCGAAGATGCTCAGCAGGAAGGTGCCCAGGATGAGGAAGATGTTCCACACCTTCAGCATCCCCCGCTTCTCCTGGATCATAACCGAGTGCAGGAACGCGGTGCCGGTGAGCCACGGCAGCAGCGACGCGTTCTCCACCGGGTCCCAGAACCAGTAGCCGCCCCAGCCCAGCTCCACGTACGCCCACATCATCCCGAAGATGATGCCGATGGTGAGGAAGAACCACGCGACCAGCGTCCAGCGCCGCGTCGTGGTGATCCAGCGCGTGTCCAGCCGGCCCGAGAGCAGGGCGGAGACGGCGAAGGCGAAGGGGACGGTGAAGCAGGTGAAGCCCAGGTACAGCGCGGGCGGGTGGATGGTCATCCAGTAGTTCTGGAGCTGCGGGTTCAGCCCGCGGCCGTCGGCCGGGGTGAAGTCGAGCAGCTTGAACGGGTTGCTCTGGAAGACGACCACGAGCAGGAAGAAGCCGATCACGGTGAGCAGCGTGCCCGCCACGTACGGCATGAACTCGCGGTTGGCCCGGCGGTTCTGGAAGACGACCACGCACGAGAAGAGCGCCAGCAGCAGCGCCCAGAACACGAGCGAGCCCGTCTGCCCCGCCCACAGCCCGGTGACCTTGTAGAAGAAGGGCAGCTCGCGGTTGGAGTGCCCCGTCACGTACTCGTACTTGAACTCGTCGCGAAGGAAGGCGCTGATGATGGCGCCCGCCGCCGTGGCGATCAGGGCGAAGACGGCCAGCACCGAGCGCTCGGCGCTCAGCACCAGGTCGCCGCGGCCCGTGCGCCCGCCCACGAAGCCGAGGGTCGCCCCCC
>DASRQW010000518.1 GCA_035696245.1 Longimicrobiaceae bacterium
CGCCGCCGACGCGCTCGCCGCGCTCATCCGCCAGAGCCCGTGGCTCCTGGCCGACCGCGCGGCCGCGCCCGCCGTGCTCGCCCTCCTCCAATCCGCCGCGGGGCACCCCGCCTTCGCCCTCCGCGTCGGCCTGGACGCCTACCGCGACGCATCCGCTGTCATCGCCCAGCTCCGCGCCGCCGTCGCGCAACGGACGCCGTCGACGGACTGATCCGCATCTCCCGAACGCAAACGCGACGAGCCGATCCCCTGCGAGGGACCGGCTCGTTTCTGTTTGATCCGCGGAGATGTGCCGTTTCGCGAATTCGCCTGAACGCGGATCCGAATCTCTGCGATCCTCATCTTCCGAAACCACACTCGAACTGCCGGCATCCACATCCGCCGATCACCGTCATCCGCACACCTGAACTCCGCATCTCCCGCATCCAAAGCGGACTTCGGCAGCCGTACATCTCCGGCGCTGAAACCGGTTCGGCGGCGGGCGCGTACCAGCGGGAGAAACCTACGTTTCCCTCCCGGTGGCCGCTTCCCCCTCCCGCGGCGCTCCGCTCCATCGAATCGAAATCAGCCGGACCGGCCGTGATGCTCACCGTCTCCAACCTCTCCAAGACGTACGCCAACGGGGTGCACGCGCTGCGTGGCGTGGACCTCTCCATCGGCCGCGGGCTTTTCGGGCTGCTGGGGCCCAACGGCGCGGGCAAGAGCACGCTCATGCGCACCCTGGCCACGCTCCAGGAGCCCGACACCGGCAGCATCGCCTTCGACGGCAACGACGTGCTGCGCGACCCGCAGGCGCACCGGCGGCACCTGGGCTACCTGCCGCAAGACTTCGGCGTGTACCCGGGCGTGAGCGCGCTGGACCTGCTGGACCACCTTGCGCTGCTCAAGGAGGTAACCGACCGCCGCGAGCGCCGCGAGCAGGTGGAGGCGCTGCTGCACCAGACCAACCTGTGGGCGCACCGCAAGAAGGCCGTGAGCGGCTACAGCGGCGGCATGCGCCAGCGCTTCGGCATCGCGCAGGCGCTGCTGGGCGACCCGCGGCTCATCATCGTCGACGAGCCCACGGCGGGGCTCGACCCCGAGGAGCGCAACCGCTTCCACAACCTGCTGGCGGAGGTGAGCGAGCAGATCGTGGTCATCCTCTCCACGCACATCGTGGAAGACGTGCGGCAGCTCTGCCCGCGCATGGCGATCCTGGCCGACGGCCGCATCCTGCGCGAGGGCGCGCCGCGGCAGCTCATCGCGGAGCTGGACGGCCGCGTGTGGCGAAAGACGGTGGAGAAGGCGTCGGTAGATGCGTACCGCGCCTCGCTGGCCGTGCTCTCCACGCAGCTCTTCGAAGGCAAGACGCTGCTGCACGTGGTGGCCGACGAGCGGCCGGAGCCCGGCTTCGAGGCCGTGGCGCCGGACCTGGAGGACGTCTACTTCTCGGTGCTCTCGGCCCGCCGGGCGGCGTGAGCGGCGTGCTCGCGGGCATCGTGCGCTTCGAGTGGCGCTACGGCACGCGGCAGGTGGCATTCGCCGCGGTCGCCGTGCTCTTCGCGGCGATGGGCTTCGCGCTCGTCGCCACCGGCTACGGCCCGGCGGAGGTGAACGTCAACTCGCCCTTCGCGGCCATGCAGGCCACCGGGCTGCTCTCGCTGCCCGCCATCTTCGTCCTCACCGTCTTCTGCACCGGCGCCGTGCAGCGCGACACCGAGCACCGCATGGCCGAGATCGTCTTCGGCACGCCGGTGGGCAAGACGCGCTACCTGCTGGGGCGCTTCGGCGGGGCGCTGCTCGTGTCCGCCACCGCGTTCTCCGCGTCCACGCTGGGCATGCTGCTGGCGCCCCTCGTCACCGTGGTCGACCCGGAGCGGCTTGGGCGGACGGACGTCGCCGCCTACCTGTGGGCGCTGCTGGTGATGGGCCTGCCGAACCTGCTCATCGCCGGGACGATCGTATTCGCCGTCGCGGCGCTCACGCGCAGCACGCTCGCCAGCTACGTGGGCGGTGTCTTCGTCTACGCCCTGTACTTCGTCTGCGCCGTACTCGTCCACTCGCCCCTGCTCGCCGGCGGCGCCCCCGTCTCCGCCGAGGCGCTGGCTCGCGCGGCGCTGATCGACCCCTTCGGCATCTCCGCCCTCTTCGAGCAGACGCGCTACTGGACGCCGGAGATGCGCGACACGCGGCTCCTGTCGCTCTCCGGCCGCTTCCTGCTGAACCGCGTCCTGTGGATGGCGGTCTCCGCCGCGATCCTCGCCGTCGTGCACCGCCGGTTCGCCCTGCGCGTGGCCACCGGCGCGAAGACGAAGATGCGGACCAGGAAGGATGCGGACGATGCGCCCGCGTCCGTGGCCGTCTACCGTCCCGTCGCCGTGAGCGGCCGCGGCGCGCGGTGGCGGGCGCTCGCATCCGCCACGCGGGTGCAGCTCGCGCACGTGCTGCGCAGCAAGCCGTTCCTGGCGCTGATGGCGCTGTGGGCGTGCGTGGCGTGGGCGAACTTCGCCGGCGGGACGGAGAGCGCGGAGTACGCCACGCGGCTCTATCCCACCACGGGCATCCTGCTCGGCATCGCCCGCTCGCCGCTGTCCGGGCTGGGCACCATCGTGCTCATCTACTTCAGCGCCGAGCTGGCGTGGCGCGACCGCTCCGCCCACCTGGCCGAGATCCTGGACGCGACGCCCACCGACAGCGCCGTATTCTATCTCGCCCGCCTGGCGGCGCTCGCCCTCACCGCCATCGTGATGACGGCGGCGACGCTGATCGTCGCGGTCGCGTTCCAGCTCTCGCGCGGCTACGTGCATCCGGAGCCGGGGCAGCTCGCAGCGTTCCTCGTCTCCGCCGGGCTGCCGCTGGTGCTCTTCGCAGTGGCCGCGCTGCTCGCGCAGACGCTGAGTCCCAACCGCTACGTAGCGATGATGGCGGCGCTGCTGCTGGCCATCGTCGCGCAGCAGGGGCCGGCGATTGGGCTGGAGCACCACCTGCTGCGCTTCGCCGCCGGGCCGCAGGCCGCGCACTCGGACATGGCGGGCGGCGGCCAGGTCGCGGACTCGTTCCGGTGGATGATGCTGTACTGGACCGCCTTCGCCGCCCTGCTCGCCTTCGCGACGGTGGGTGCGTGGCGGCGCGGGACCGTCGCTCCGCTGGGCCGCCGGCTCGCGTCCGTGCCGCGCCGGCTCGGGCGACGGGGGATGGCGGGCGCCGCGGCGTGCCTGCTCCTCTTCCTCGCCACCGGCGCGTTCGTCTTCCGCGGCACCAACGTGGTCAACGCGTACGAGACGGGCGAAGACGCGGCCGAGTGGCGCGCCGGCTACGAGCGCGCGTACCGCCGCATCGCCGACGCGCCCCAGCCCGCGATCACGTCCATCCGCGCGGACGTGGACCTGTACCCGCGCGAGCGGCGCTTCGACGTGCGCGGCACGTTCGGGCTGGAGAACCGCACGTCGCGCGCGGTCGACACCGTGTGGGTCGGCCTCCCGCAGGAGTTGGCGCGCGCGGACGTCTCGGTCGCGGGCGCGGACGCCGTCGTGCGCGACGAGCGGTTCGGGATGCGCGGCTTCCGCATGCGCCGGCCGCTGGCGCCGGGCGCGCGGGCGGAGATGTCGTACCGCATCTCCGTGGCGGAGCGCGGGATACGCACGTCCGGCTTCGACCTCTCCATCGCCGACAACGGCTCGTTCGTCACCCACCTGCGCGCCTTCTCCACGCTCGGCTACCGGCGCGGCTACGAGCTGTCCGACCCGGCCGAGCGCCGCCGCCACCACCTGCAGCCGCGCGAGGAGCTGCCCGCCTCCGGCCTCGCCGAGGCGATGGACGACGAGGCGGGCGACCGCGCCACCTTCGCCGCCACCGTCTCCACCGACGCGGACCAGACCGCCGTCGCGCCGGGAGAGCTGCGGGCGACGTGGACGCGCGGGGGCCGGCGCTACTTCCGCTACGCGTCCGAGGGGCCCATCAACCGGCAGGCCGCCTTCGCATCCGCACGCTACTCGGTGCGGCGGGAGATGCACGGCGGCGTGTCGGTAGAGGTGTACTTCCACCCCGGCCACGCGCAGAACGTGGAGCGGATGATGCGCGCCGCCACGGTGTCGCTGGACGACTTCGGCCGGGCGTTCGGGCCGTATCCGCACCGCTCGCTGCGCATCGTGGAGGTGCCGCCGTACTGGGGGTTCGGCGCGTTCGCCATGCCCGGCGTGATCTGGGTCACGGAGGACCGCGGCTTCCTCACCGACGCGCGCGACACCACGGCGCTCGACCTGGTGACGCGGCGCGTGGCGCACGAGGTGGGGCACCAGTGGTGGGCGCAGCAGGTCAACCCCGGCGCCGGCCCGGGCTCCACCTTCGTGACCGAGTCGCTGGCCAAGTATTCCGAGCAGATGGTGCTCCGCCACCTGCGCGGCGAGGGCCAGGTCGCCCGCCTCCGTGAGTTCGACCTCCAGCGCTACCTGCTGGGCCGCGCGCAGCAGAAGGAGCCCGAGCACCCGCTCGCCGCCGCGGAGGGCGAGCCGTACCTGTACTATGGCAAAGGCGCCATCGTCATGGCCGCCATCCGCGACGCGATGGGCGAGCCCGCGATGAACCGCGCACTCGCCCGCTTCGTGCGCGAGCACGCCTATCCCCGCCCGTCACCCCCGAGCGAGGACCTGATCGCCACCCTCCAGGCCGAAGCCCCGCCCGAGGCGCGCCCGCTCATCGGCCAGTGGACGCGCGAAGTGGTCACCTACGACCTCGCCGTCACCTCCGCCACGTACCAGCGCCTCCCCGACGGCCGCTATCTCGTCACCGCCCGCATCCGCGCCTCCAAGACCGCCCGCCGCGGCCCCGCCGACGTGCCGTTACCGATGGACGAGATGCTGGACATCGCGGCCTATGCCGCTGGGTCGTCCATCCCGAACGCGCCTCCGCTCTACCTCGCGAAGCACCGCATCCGTGGGCCTGGGACGGAGGTGAGCTTCGTGGTCATGGGTAAGCCCGTCACTGTGATGATAGACCCCCGCAATCTACGCGTAGAGTTGGACCGTGCTGAGAACGCGCGCGACCCTGTTTCGTGGAGCGGACGTGCAACCAGGTAAGGGAGGTTATGTCAGAAATGCTGTAGCCGGACGGGAGCGTCCCCGTCCGGCTACACGTTGTGAGCCTCGAAAGTCAAGCAGGGGGTAAGCGGAAGCTTACTTCGCGCTTCTCGAAAGACCTGACCATCCCGATCACAACGTCGCTTAGCTTAAGTCTCTGACTGTACGTCGGTAGCGAATATCGACGTGACTGCAGTGCTCGGTGTGACGATAACCGGCCACCAAAAGGGAAATCCCCGCCAACCGTTCGCTTCCTCACCGTTTTGGCGCAACAGCATCAACACCGGAATATCGACTGCCTTTGCCACGGCAACTTCCGACTGCTGCTTCGTGTCCGGCGCATCCGAGAACCGCCCTTCCTCTCTGTAGCGGGAAACGTTCCGGTCTCGAGCTGTCATCAACCAGACTTTACCTCTATTCTCCGAGTTTGAAGTTATTCGAGACAAATGCTCCAAGGCAGCCGCGTGTGCCTTCTTTTCACTATCACTCGCAATCTCAAACTCGAGGTTGTCGTATGCTCTCTCCAACAGTTCTATCGCAGTGTCAACGCTAACCAAGAGAGGTTCGGCAGGGCTCGGAGCGGTAATATCCGCAATGCGCCCGTCTAGTGCGCTCAGGCTCCGCCGTCCATCAGACTTAGCCACTGTCTGAAATCCAATAGGAAGCAAGCGCCGGCCTGGGCGGATGCTAACCACCTTTGAGGCCAAAAGCTTGTTTGGTGAGCACGGCACGACCCTGTTCTGAGAGTCTTTCTGGATGAAATAAACCCCTCGGTCGTGCGCCCCGGATACGAACGCCTCACGGAGCGCGGCGTCGAAGGCGTGAATCTTCTGCATCACCTTATACACGTGCTGTGGCGCATAAAATCTCGTCACGGCAAGATCTGCTAGAGGTCGAACGCCGTACATCCGCGAATGCTGGAGAACGGTATCCTGCTGAAATCTATTTGGATTTCGCCCGTAGTAGAAACCAATAAGGTTGTTGATCGTAACGCCACGATCAAGGATCTGCCCACCGATGAACATGTTAAATGGTGTCCTCAGTTTCAACTGCCCATTGCCATCGAGAAGCTCGTCGATGTCTTTGTCTGAGTTCACCTTGGTGATCATG
>DASRQW010000519.1 GCA_035696245.1 Longimicrobiaceae bacterium
GGACGACGACCAGGTCGCCGCCGCCCACGAGCGTGCGGTCGCGCGCCTGGTCCAGCATGGCCTCGCCCACGGCGAGCAGCACCACCATCACCGACACGCCCAGCGCGTAGCCGCCCAGCAGGAAGAGCGCGCGTCCGGGACGGTGGCGCAACTCGGCGAGCGCGAGGCGGAAGATCATCGCGCGGCCGGTCCCCACGCGAAGTCCGACACCACGGGGCGGTGGCCCGATGCCGCGACGGAATCGCCCGCGCGCAGGCCGTGCGCCGCCAGCCAGCGCGGCGAGAGGTCGGCCGTGTCGAACGCGAAGGCGTCGAGGACGTGGAGGGCGGCGGGGGTGTAGAGGTGATAATCCAGCCGCCCCGGGGCGAAGCGGTTGCGCGGCCGGGCCCACGTGGCGTACGACAGCCCGTCCAGCCGCGGCGCGTCCGAGACGGCGAAGGAGTCGCCGTCCGCCGCGTTCCCGCGCATCACGTCCAGCGGCGCGCGCGAGCCGACGAGGTTGTAGTCGCCCGCGACGATCACGGCGTCCGCACGCTCCGCGCGGGCGGCGGGGCGCAGCGCGTCCGCCATCGCCCGCGCCTCGATGCGGCGGATGCGGTCCTCGGGCGAGCCGGCGCCGGTGCCGCAGCATTTGAGATCGACCGTGGCGAGGAGGAGCCGCCGTCCATCTACCGTGACCACCGCGCCCGCCGTGGGGACGCCGTCGCCGGTGGGCGTGTCGTTCACCGTGGCTTGGGGCGCGTCGCGGAAGACGGCGGAGATGGAGTCGGGATAAGGGATGCGGGCCAGCGAGGCTGCGCCAGCGACCGGCCGGCGGCTGGCGATCACTCCGCGCTGCCGCCCGCCCGCCTCGCCGAAGACGACGTGCCACGCGCCGGTGCCGGGGATGGCGGCGAGCAGCGTGTCCACGAGCGTGCGGTCCGCGGGGAGCACCTCGTCGAGCAGGACGACATCCGGGCGGATCGCGGCCAGGGCACGGATGAAAGGCTCGGGATTCCGGCGCAGCCCCGCGCCGTTCACGTTCCACGAGAGCAGGCGGAACGACGTGCCCGGCGCGCGGGCGAGCGGGTCCGCGGATGCGTGGCCGCGCGGCGTGGGGCGCGTGGCCGCGGGCGTGAGCGCGTACGAGAACGACGGCGGGCCGCGATGCAGCGGCTGGGCGTGGCTGTACGCGACGGCGCGCGCCCGGAACGTGCCGCCGGTGAAGATGCGCATCCCCTCTGGTCCCGCCGGCGTGCCGCGCGCGATCTGCAACTCCAGCCGGTCGGACGCGTAGCTGGGCGCGAGCATCACGCCCGCGGTGTCGGCTGGGGCGGCGAAGGTGGGTCCCGTCGCCGGGTGCTGCCACACCTGCGCCCCGGACGGGGTGGACTCCGGGCTCGGACCGGAGGGTGAGAGCACGACGGAGAGGTCCACGCCGCGCAGCCCGTCCAACGTGACGCCGGTAGACGAGTCGCCATCGGCGTTTAGGTGCAGCGCGACGGTGCCGTCCAGCCCCTGCGGCACGACCGGACGCGCGAACTCGAAGTAGAAGAAGACGTTCCGCGCATCGTGGCGGACGCGGATCTCGCGGATGCCCAGCGGAAGCGCCGCGGCGTCTTCGGAGGTGCCCGTCGCCGCGGCCGGAATGCCCTGCCAGTCGTCCCATCGCCCGTCCAGCACGACGGGGGGAAGCGCAGCGTACGGTCGGCGAGCCGCCGCATGCTTCCGCGTCGTCGCCTGCGCCGCGGTCGTATGAGCGCATGCGAGCGTCAGCAGCGCGACGCACGCGGCACCGACCCACCGCCGCGCATCCGCAGAGATGCGGCTCGTTGCGCCCCGCCGCGCATCGGCGGAGATGCTGCGGTTCGCGCAAGGCTGCGCATCTACCGCATACAGCGATGGCGTCGCCGGCCGTGCATCTCCAGTGAACCGCAGTGCCGTCGCAGGCCGCGCATCTGGCGGGAGATGTGGGTGGATGCGGAGCCGCGCATCTCCCGAATCGCAGGCCGAGGGGTTGGTCATTGGGCGGGATCGGAAGATGTGTCGCGGACGACGAGGCCGTCGGCCATCTCGACGACTCGGCGGGCGCTTTCGGCGACCTTGGCGTCGTGCGTGACGACCACGAGCGTGGTGCCGTCGGCGTTGAGGCGGCGGAAGAGCGCGATGATCTCCTCGCCCGTGCGGCGGTCAAGCTCGCCCGTGGGCTCGTCGGCGAACAGCACGCGCGGCTGGTTGGCGAGCGCGCGGGCGATGGCCACGCGCTGCTGCTCGCCGCCGCTCAGGTTGGGCGGCCGGTGGCGCACGCGGTGGCCCAGGCCCACGTACTCCAGCAGCTCGCGCGACCGTTCGCGCCGCTCGCGGGCGGGCACGCCGGCCTCGGCCATGGGCAGCTCCACGTTCTCGGCCGCGGTGAGCACGGCCAGCAGGTGGAAGCGCTGGAAGACGAAGCCCACCTCGCGCAGCCGCAGGCTGGAGCGCTCCGCCTCGCCCAGCGCGTGCAGGGGGCGGCCCAGCAGCTCCACCGTACCGGCCGACGGCGGGTCGATGCCCGCCAGCACGTTCAGCAGCGAGCTCTTGCCGCAGCCGGACGGGCCCACGATGGACACCCACTCGCCCGCATCGACCCGGAAATCCACGCCGCGCAGGGCGTGCACGGCGTCGCCCTCGTACGGGTACTCCTTGGCGACGCCGCGCGCATCGATCACGCACGTCATCGGCGGCCTCGGGACGTGCGGGGCGATGTGGATGCGGGGATGACGGCGTGTTTCCGCGGAGTCCGGGCGGGCGGACAGTGCGACCGGATGCGATGAATCGCACCCCTACAACGGGAGGGGGAAATCAGAAAGCGGGAAGATGGAGGCGAGATCATTCGGCTTCCTCGCGGAGGGCGAGGCCCAGGGGGGCGCGGACGGCGGTCCAGCCGGGAAGGCCGCCGGCGAGCGCGCCGATGGCGGCCACGGTGCACATCGCCGCGGCCACGCGCGGGGCGTTCCACGAGAAGAAGGTCAGGTTCGCTGGCAGGCCGGGGAAGGCGAGGAGGATGCGGTCCAGCCGGCCCGCCATCCACAGACCCAGCGGCAGCCCCAGCGCGCAGCCGATGCCCGCCAGCGCCAGGCCCTCCACCACGATGGCGAGCAGGATGCGCCGCGGCCGCACGCCGATGGCCCGCAGCGTCGCGATCTCGCCGAACCGCTCGCGCACGCCGATGGTGATGATGGTGGAGACGAGCAGCGCGGTGACGACGAGGGCGATGCTGCCCAGGATGGTCGCCATCTGCCGGAAGTACAGCAGCCGCTTGTCCATCTCGCCCATCATCTCGCGCGTGGAGTACGTGGAGACACTCGGCACCGCGGCGGAGATGCGGCGGGCGAGGTCGCCGTCGTCGACCCCGTCGCGCGCCGCGACGCCGAACAGCGACGCCTCGTCTCCCCTGCTGGTGAGGCGGCGCACTTCGGCGATGTCCATCGCGAGCGAGCGCTGGCCGGCGTAGTTGTAGAGGAAGTCGCCCACGCCGCTCACGCGGTACGTCGCCGTCCCGCGCGGCCGCCCGAGCGACGGGTCCATGCTGCCCGCCAGCGGAAGCGTGCTGCCCACGCGGAGCCCGTCCTTCTCCGCCATCGGCGCGCTGATGACCACCTCGCCCGGCCCCGGCTGGCGGCCGGATGTGAGGCGGTAGAGGAACTGCGGCGCGCGCGGGTCTATGCCGATGGTGAACAGCGGCTCGCCCGCGCCGTCCGCCCGCACGGCGAAGAACTGCGCGCCCAGCACCGGTGCCACGGCCTTCACTCCCGGCACCGCGGCGATGCGGCGGGTGACGGCGGTCGCGTCGCGGATCGCCGCCTCGCTGTCGAACGGGAGGATGCCCTTCGGCGTGACCCGCAGCGCGTAGCCGCTCTGCCCCAGCAGGTCGCCGAACGAGTCCGTCAGACCCGACGCGAGCATCGTCATGTCCAGCAGCAGCGCGGCGGAGACGGCGATGCCGGACAGCGCCAGCGCGGTGCGTCCCTTCCGCCGGAAGAGCGTGCGGAGGAAGGAGGATACGATCACCGCTCCCCCAGCCGCTGCGGCGGCACGTGGATCACCCGCCACGCCGCCAGCGCCCCCGCCACCGCACCGAGGCCGAGCCCCAGCAGCGCGGCGAGCAGCACGATGCGCGGCGTGACCAGCGCGAACCGAAGCGTGGTGTCGTAGACGCGGGCGTAGTACGCGTTCACCAGCCGCGCGGCGACGACGCCGAGGCCGGCGCCCGCGGCGCTGCCCACCACCGCGATCCCGATCGCCTCCAGCACGATGGCCCGGAACACCGTGCTGCGGCTGATGCCGATGAGGCGCAGCATGCCCATGTCGCGCTTCCGCTCGTCCACGCGGATCACCATCACGCACAGCAGGAAGATGGCGCTCGCCAGGATGGTGACGATGCCGATGGCGTGGTGGAAGCGCGAGACCACCAGGAAGGTGGAGCTGGTCTGCTCCGCCAGGGCGCGGCTGCCGTACGCCCGAGTGCCGAACGCCACGCCCTCGATCCACCGCCCCGCCGAGTCTGCCGACGCGCCGGGCCGCAGCGTCACGGCGAAGCGGTCCACCCGGTCGTGCACGGGCAGCAGCGCCTCCAGGTCGGGAAGGTGCATGCGCACCTCCATCTCGTTGCGCGAGATGCGGCTGGGGTCGGCCGCGCGCTCGTACACGCCCGCCACCACGAACGGCCGCGCCGCCGCGCCGCTCGCCAGCGCGCGCACCGCCACGGTGTCGCCCACGCGCAGCGGCACCGACTCCGCGAGCCGGCGCTCGACCAGGATCTGCGACGGCGCCTGGAGCGCGGCGGCGAGGAGCAGGGCGGAAAGCATGGCTCGCAACCTATCGCGTTCGGCCCGCGTGCGTCCAGCGAGTGTCGAAGGCACGCGCGGAGTGCGCCGGGCGGATTCGGCCGTGCTCGAAAGCGGCGATGCGGCGGCCTGCTGACGGAGGCGCCGGACGACGGCAGGCGGAGATGCTTACGGTTCGGCGAACGGGTCGATGCTCACCGGCAGAAGCCGCGAGGGGTGGGATTGACGAGACGAGGGGCGGTAAACATATTGCGCGTCCTTCGTCCACCGCCGCGCGGCCATCCCGGTCGTGCGGCGGCGCGTTTTCGTTATTCCGGAATCATGCACCAGATCCGTTCGAAAGCACTTCGCTCGCTCGCCGCCGTGGCCGCCTTCGCGCTCGCCGCTCCGCTCCACGCGCAGCAGGACACCGTTCCGCAGCCCTCCACCGACAGCGTCGCGCAGGTGCCCGCCGGCCCCACCGCCGCCGACGTCCCCGCCGAGGCCGCGCGCCTGCGGCCGGGCATGCGTGTGCGCCTGCTCATTCCCGAGGTCACCAACTATCGCCGCGCCGGCACCCTGCAGGCCGCCACGGCCGATTCCGTGGTCATCACGCGCATCGACGGCGGGCGCATGGGCGTGGCGCTCACGCAGCTCGACGGCATCGAGGGCAGCCTGGGCCGCGGCCGCGTGCGCTCCACCGCAGTCGGCTTCGGCGTGGGCGCTTTCGTAGGCAGCGCGGGGTTCTACCTGGCGGGCATCCGCCGTCCCAGCGCCGAGCGCAGCCCCCGCGAGATGCTCAAGGCCCAGAACGTCCTCACCGGCGCCGCCATCGGTGCGGCCATCGGCGCCATCACCGGCTCCGAGCGGTGGAAGCGCATCGCCCGGATGAGCCCTGCCGAGCTGGACCGCAGCACCGCGCGCGCCGGCTATCCCGCGCCGAGCACGTCGCGCTTCACCATCGCGCCGGTCGTGGGCGTCATGGGGGGCCGCGACTTCGACGCCGTGGCCAACATCAGCATCCCCGGCGACAGGGTGCAGCTCCCCATTCGCCACCAGATCGACCGCACCACCGCCCTGGGCGGCAACGTGGAGGTCGTGGGCGGCAAGTGGTGGGGCGCGCTGGCCGGCGCCACGTACACGCTGGGCAGCAACCGCGGCGCGGACAGCGTGCAGCTCGTCACCAGCGGCCACCACGTCCTGTTCGCCAAGGTCGCTCCCACCTTGCGCATCCCCACGCCCATCGCAGTGCAGGTGTACGCGGGTCCGCTCTTCATGCGCGAGACGCCCATGGACGGCGCGGTGCCCGCGGACTGGTTCAGCGCGCCGCACAACCACTGGGGCCTCAGCCTGGGTGCCACCGGCGACGTGCCGCTGCCCACGCGGCGCGTCACGCTGCGGCTGAGCGCCGAGGACAACATGGTGAAGTGGGACGCGAACGAGCTGGAGCAGCGTCTCCGCGTGCGCTACCCGGCGTCCAACTTCCGCATCGCCAGCGTGGACGCCACGCACCTCGTGACGCTCTCCGCCGGCCTCGCCTTCCACATCTGACTCGTCACCCACGGAGCGGATGAATCATCGGCCGGGAACCCCGCGGGGCTCCCGGCCGATTCGTTTGCCCCCCAGCCGACCACGAATGGCGCGACGGGAGATGCGCGGCAGCCACGGCGCCCACCGCCCCAGACGGGAGATGCGGGAGATGCGGGAGATGCG
>DASRQW010000520.1 GCA_035696245.1 Longimicrobiaceae bacterium
TCTTTACTCTCCCGTGGGAACCCTACGATGACCGACTCCGCCACCCTCGCGCCGCCCGCCGCGTCTCCGCTGGACGTGGAGCGCATCCGCGCCGACTTCCCGATCCTGTCCGAGACGGTGAACGGGCATCCGCTCGTGTACCTGGACAACGCGGCGAGCACGCAGAAGCCGCTGGCGGTGATCGAGGCGCTGGACCACTACTACCGCACGTCGAACGCGAACGTGCACCGCGGGCTGCACGAGCTGGCGAACCGCGCGACCGAGGCGTACGAGAACGCCCGCCTGCGCGTTGCCTCGCTGCTCGGCATCACCGACGCGCACGAGCTGGTGTGGACGCGCGGCACCACCGAGTCCATCAATCTCGTCGCCTCCACATGGGGCGCGGCGAACCTGAAGGCCGGCGACGAGGTGCTGCTCTCGGTCATGGAGCACCACTCCAACCTGGTGCCGTGGCAGCTCCTGGCGCAGCGCACGGGCGCGAAGTTGCGCTTCCTGGACATCGACGACCAGGGGCGATTGGACCTGTCGAACCTGGACGAGGTGCTGACGGAGCGCACGAAGCTGGTCTCCATCGTCCACGTCTCCAACGCGCTGGGCACCGTCAATCCGGTCAGTCAGATCGCGGCGAAGGCGCATGCGGTCGGCGCGCTGATGCTGGTGGACGGCGCGCAGTCCGCCCCGCATCTCCCGGTGGACGTGCCGAGCCTGGGCGCGGACTTCTACGCGTTCTCGGGCCACAAGATGTGCGGGCCCACGGGGATGGGTGGCCTGTGGGGCCGTCGTGAGGTGCTGGAGGCGATGCCGCCCTTCCACGGCGGCGGCGACATGATCGACACGGTGGAGTTGGAGGCGAGCACGTACGCGCCGATCCCGAACAAGTTCGAGGCGGGCACGCCGCACATCTCCGGCGCGGTGGGCCTGGGCGCGGCGGCGGACTACCTGGCATCGGTCGGGCGCGACGCGATCCTGGCGCACGAGCGGCACCTGATCGGCTACGCACTGGAGCGGATGGGCGCGATCCCCGACCTGCGCATCTACGGTCCGACTGATCTGGCGGAGCGCTCGGGCGTGGTCAGCTTCACGCTGGCCGACGTGCATCCGCACGACCTGGCGACCATCCTGGACAGCGAGGGCGTGGCGATCCGCGCCGGGCACCACTGCGCGCAGCCGCTGATGAAGCGCCTGGGCGTGGGCAGCACCGCGCGTGCGTCGTTCTATCTCTACAACACCACGGAAGAGGTCGATCGCCTGGTGGATGCGCTCGGCAAGGCCCGCACGCTCTTCGGGTACTGAGATGGCGATGCCGAACGCGGCGCTCGGTGCGCTGTACCAGGAAGTGATCCTGAAGCACTACCGCGACTCGTCGCACCGCGGCGAGCTGGCGGAGCGCGACGCCGAGATCCAGATGAACAACCCCACCTGCGGCGACGCCATCGTGCTCCACCTGCGCCTGCGCGGGGGCAGGGTGGACGCGATCCGCTTCAGCGGCCACGGCTGCGCCATCTCGCAGGCCAGCGCGTCGATGATGGCGAAGCAGCTGGAGGGAAAGACGACGGAAGAGTCCGGGGAGCTCATCGCCCGCTTCAAGGACCTCGTCCACGGCGACGCCGACGCCGCGCGCGACAAGCGGCTGGGCGAGCTGCGCGCCCTGGCCGGCGTCGCCAAGTTCCCCGTCCGCGTCCGCTGCGCCATGCTGGCCTGGAACGCCCTGGAAGAAGCGGCAAAGCAAGCCGGCGCCTAACACAGCCAGGCCGGCGAGCACAGCAGCAGCCGCGCCCGCAGAAGCTGCCCGACGAGCAGCGAAACCCTCCGCCCGCGCCAGCCAGGCTCCCTCCCCCAGGCAGTTT
>DASRQW010000521.1 GCA_035696245.1 Longimicrobiaceae bacterium
GCCGGTGCGCGGGAAGAGGTGGGGCCTGCGGGCGTGGCGCGCGAGGAATGGAACTTGCGCCAGCGGGCGCGGCGTGCGGGCCCGCCCGGGCCGGCCCGCGGCTGAGCGGCACCCACCACAGAAGATCCGGAGAAGCGCAAAGTGGCCCTGAAAAGCAATTCGTCGCGCGGACTGCAGCGGCAGGTAGACCTCACCACCGCCGTCTGCCAGGAGCGGCTCCTGGCCACCCACGTGCGGCACGTGATCGCCCTGGTGGACCTTGTCTCGGACCAGCTCCCCTTCGACGCCGCGCTCGACATCTACGCCCGCGTCCTCAAGCTCTCGCCGGAGCAGGCGCGCAACGTGGGCAGCCGCGTGCTGGCGGTGATCGGCCGCCGCAACGGCCTGCCCGAGGTGGAGGACCACGAGGTGGGGCTGCTGGAGGACGAGCCGGAAGACCGCGAGCAGGTGGACAGGTCCGCCACCGGTAGCCGCTTCGACCTGGTGTTCGGCCGCGTGCGCCGGCGCATCCGCGGGCGCGTGCAGGAAGACCTGCGCAACCGCATCAACCTGGCGGCGGCCCGCGCCGAGGACGCGCTGTTCCACACGCACGTGGAGAACGGCCTGATCTTCGCCCGCGCGCTGCAGGACGAGATGCCGCTGCACGAGGCGGTGGAGCTGTACCTGGAGCTGATGGCGATCCCCGACGGCGTGTCGGACGTGATCTTCAACCGGGCCCTTCGCACCGTTGCCGACGAGGTCCTGCCGCCCATCAACCAGACCCGCGCGCCCAAGCGCGAGGACGACGGCCGCTCGCTCGCCGAGTCCGCGCCGGCCGCCGCGACCGGGTCACCCGCCGCCGCGCCGAGCGTGTAGCAATCCCGGTTCGGCCGATCGCAGGTCAGACGAGGGAGTCCATCTTCGGGCTCCCTCGCGCTGTTTCATCCACCGAAGGCTGATCGACGGCGTCCGCCGCCCCGCATCTCCCATCGCTTCGCCCGATCCGCAGCATCTCGGGGACTCTCGCCCGCATCGCCCTGTCGTACGTCCTCCGGGATTGCATCGCCATGTTCGCAATTCCATGACGATCCGCCTGCTGTCGATCCGTTCCCGATCTCCCGAACATCCAACATCGCGGACATCGCAAAGGACCGTCATTCTGGCCGATCCGAGCTCCTCCGCGACCGGTATGTTCTTGCCGGAGAACGCCGGTGTTGCGTGCGAAGGCCGGGGCGCCCACATTGACGCTTGTTGCACATTTTCGGATATGGACAGATGTGCAACGGGCGGCGGCGCCGTCCGTGCATATGGGCGCGTGCATGCAACCGACCAGCGGGAGCGCGGCCACGCGCCGCGCAGGCACCGAACCTGCGTTCCGGCGTGGCGTTCAGCCCGGCGGCGGGTTCGCGCCGGGGTTTCCGGCGCCGCGCACCGGCAGAGGGTATGGGCACGAACTGGAGCACGGTGGTGTGGGGGGGCTTTGCCGCGAGCGTTCTGGCGGCGTGCGTTTTCTGGCTCTTCCGCAGCTTCAACTGGACGCGCTTCAGCCCCACGACCCAGCTCGGCTGCCTGTTCTACCGGGACCCCGGGCTTCCCTTGACGGAGACGGTCGGCCTCGTTCTCTTCATGGCGCTCGGCAGCACCCTGCTCCCGGCGCTGTATGCCTGGATCATGGCGGCGGCCGGCGGAGCGGGCTGGGCACGGGGAATGCTGGTAGGTGCGGTGCACGGCGCGCTGGTGGTGGGGGCGCTGCCGTGGGTGGGGAAGGCCAGCGCGTGCGTGCGCGCCGGGTACCTTCCGAAGCCGGGCACGCTTGGCCTGGGTTGGGGCCCGGCGACGCCGGTGGGGGTGGTGGTGGGGCACGCGGTGTACGGAGGGATCCTCGGAGCGGTGCTGGGCGCCGCGTAGCTGTCCGCAGGGCGGGGGCACGAGGGTCCGTCACGGTCAGGGACGGAGGGGAGGGGGAGATGGAGAGACGAGCGGAAGGGCTCCGGGCAGGCGGGCGTGCGGCGGTCGCACGCGTCCGCGGCGGCCGTGGGACGCGAGTTCGCGTTCCGGGCGCCGGCCGGGAAACCCTGCGCCGCCGTCTCCCGCGGCACGGTCGTTGCACTGTGCCGCGAGCACAGAGCTTTGCCCCGGTTTCGCGTCCGGCCTTGCCCGGACATGCGGTGCCGGGGTGCGTCGTTTCCGGCGGCGGGGCGCGTCGCCCGGACACGTCGCGGGTAAGCGGAGGGCCCGCCGGGAAGCGCTGGCGGGAGAGTTAGGGGGAGGGGGCGTCTCGCACGGGCGCCCGGCCCGGCCGGTCCGGCGGCCCGCGAAGGTGGCGGCGAAGCTGGAATGCGGTACCGGCGGGAGCGGAGATCCACGGCGCCGGGTGGCCGTGGAAGGCCCGCGGACCGTGCGCGCAGGTCCGGTGGACGGCGGAGTTGCAGAGGCCGAGCCGAATTTGCGAGGGTCATGGCACTTTTTTTGAATGGGGTGCCGACCCGATGGACCTTTCCCCACTGTGGGGATTGGAACAGCTTTTCACCTGGTTAGGAGAGGACTCGATGAAACGATTGCTGACGTCCGCCCTGGCAGCTGCAGTGGTGGCCGCGGGGACGGGAAGGGAAGCGCAGGCGCAGGACATGATGAATCGCCGCGCGAGTCAATTCGACCTGGGTGTGTATGCCGGCGGCGCGTACACGACGTCGTGGTTCAAGATCAACGATGAGGGCTACAAGCCCGGCATCGCCCCGATCTTCGGGCTCACGGCGGCGTACTTCGCCACCCCCATGCTGGGCCTGCGGGCTCACGGCGCCTACATGCCGAGCCGCCTGCCGTACACCGGCGGCAACCGCATCAGCGACAAGTGGGACGTGAACAACTGGTTCTACGACCTGGACCTGGTGGTCCGGCCGTGGATCACCAGCGCGAGCAGCAACTGGATGGCCGACACCTACTTCTTCCTGGGTGGCGGCGGTCTGACGACGAACGCGGGCGGCCCCGAGGCGAACAAGTGCGCCGTCGTGGCGGTGTACATCGCCAACGGCGTCTGCGTCCCGAGCGAGACCAAGCTGGGCACGGTGGGCCAGGGCGTCGCCGGCTTCGGCGTCGACTTCTTCCCGCTGACGTCGATGCTCGGCATCTTCGGCGAGGCCGCGGTGCACGGCTACGACTCGCCGGCGCACATCTACGGCAACAACGGCAACGCGGTCGACAAGATCTCTTTCACTCCGCGCGTGGTGCTCGGCCTCAAGGCGAGCTTCGGCAACCTGATTCCGCCGCCGCCGCCCCCGCCGCCGCCGCCGCCGCCCCCGCCGCCCCCGCCGCCGCCCCCGGCGCCGGTCGTGACGGAGACCCCGGTTTCGATCTGCGTGGTGCAGGGCACGGAGCTGACGACGGTGAACGGCATGGTCTCGGCCTCGGGTGACACCACCGTGAACGGCGTCGCCTTCGGCACCGCCTACCCGGCGAGCACCGGCTACGCTGCCGGCGCGAACTGGTACATCGGGAACGAGACGGTGACGTTCATGGGCAAGAAGTACGAGAAGTACGGCCTGCCGCGCATCCTCTCCACCACGGACATCAACCGTGGCGGCGACTACCAGGGTGTCGGCGTGTACACCGAGACGGGCGCCACCGCGGGTCAGGCCCCGCAGGTGATCTACGTGCCGGTCCGGCCGGGCTGCGAGTTCCAGCCCTACCAGCTGCAGGCAGTCATCCGCACGGTCCGCGGCTGATCCTGGCGGCAAGGCCCTTCGGGGCCTGATGGAAACGGAGGGGCGTCCCGCATGGGGCGCCCCTCCGGTTTTTGTGCCCCGTCGCCTGCGTGCGGAGCGCCGGGCCGGGTGATAGATTCGTCCGCGGCATGCGCCGGTGCGGGAGAACCTACACAGCGACGGTACGGACGTGGAGACGAGCGGGACGGAAGCGCTGAAGCGCGCGGCGGCCGAGCGTGCGGCGGAGTGGATCGCCGATGGGATGACGGTGGGCCTGGGCACCGGATCCACCGTGAAGCACCTGCTGGACGTGATCGCCGAGCGGCGCGCGGCGGGCGAGTGGGCCGGCATCGTGGGCGTTCCCACCAGCGAGGACACGGCCGAGCGGTCGCGGCGCCTGGGCATCCCGCTCGCCACGCTCGCCGAGCGCCCCCGCCTGGACGTGACCATCGACGGGGCCGACGAGGTGGATCCCGGGCTGCGGCTCATCAAAGGCTTGGGGGCGGCGCTGCTGCGCGAGAAGGTGGTCGCCAGCGTCTCCGCGCGCCTGGTGATCGTGGCGGATGAGACCAAGGTCGTCGAGCGCCTCGGCACGCGGGCGCCCGTGCCGGTGGAGGTGGACCCGTTCGCGGCGGCGGTGCTGCCGGACTTCTTCCGTTCGCTGGGCGCGGAGCCGACGCTGCGGAGGAAGAACGGGGAGACGGTGGTGACGGACGGGGGGCACTGGATCTACGACTGCCGGTTCCCGGGCGGCATCGACGACCCAGAAGCGCTGGAGGTGGCGTTGAACAACCGGCCGGGCGTGGTCGAAAACGGGCTCTTCCTGGGCATGGCGAGCGCGGTGGTGATCGCGGGCGCCGGCGGCGTGCAGGTGCGCGAGCGAGGTGCGGCGTGAGCGCGGTGAAGATCGCCCCGTCCATCCTTTCCGCTGATTTCACGCGGCTGGGGGAGCAGATCCGGGAAGCGGAGGAGGGCGGCGCGGACTGGATCCACGTGGACGTGATGGACGGGCGCTTCGTGCCCAACATCACCATCGGGCCGCTGATCGCCGCCGCGGCAAGGCGGTCGACGACGCTGCCCATCGACGTGCACCTGATGATCCGCGAGCCGGAGCGCTACGTGGCGGCCTTCGCGGACGCGGGGGCGGACTACATTACCGTGCACGTGGAAGCGTCGCCGCACCTCCACCGCACCGTGCAGCAGATCCGCGAGCGGGGGGCGAAGGCGGGCGTCACGCTCAACCCCGCGACGCCGGTGGAGGCCATCGCCGAGGTGCTGCCGTACGTGGACCTGGTGCTGGTGATGTCGGTGAATCCCGGCTTCGGCGGGCAGTCTTACATCCCCACCAGCACGGCGAAGATCGCCCGGATCCGGCGAATGCTCCTGGAGCTGGGGCGCACGGACGTGGAGCTGGAGGTGGACGGCGGCGTCGCTCCCGACACCATCGCTGCCGTAGCCGGAGCCGGAGCGTCGGTGGTGGTCGCCGGCTCGGCCGTGTACAACGCGAAGGCGACCGTGGCGGAGAACATCCGGCGGCTGCGGGAAGCGGCAGGGCGCGCATAGGCTCGCCGGCCGGGACGGTGGCAAGCCCGGCTCGCGACAATTATCTTCCGTGCCGACGTGCTCTCGTCGTTTCGGGGGCCGCGCCGGGATGGTGAAACGGTAGCCACAAGGGACTTAAAATCCCTCGGGTGCAAGCCCATGCGGGTTCGAGTCCCGCTCCCGGCACCTGTGCAGAGCCCCGCCTGTCCGCAGGCGGGGCTCTGGCTTTGCGTATCGGCCCGCCGGGCTCGCGGCTGCTTGCGCGGGCGGCTATGTTGGGCGCCCGTCCCGCGCCACGCCGGAGATGCGCATCGTATCGGCCGCGGCCGGGTATCGCTTCGGCGGACGCGGCTCGCGGGTCCGCATCGATGGCCCGGCATCTACCGGCTGCCCTGCTGTTTCCGGCCGATGCACGGCGTCTTGTCCCTGCATCCGGCAGCGGGACTTCGGTGGATGGGGTGGTGACGGGCGGATGATGATCAGGTGATGACGAGAACGGCTGTGGACGCAGATAGAGGAGCGGGGCGATGAGAGACGAGGAGATGGACGGCCTGGCGGACGACGGAGACGACGACGCGGACGAGCCCGGCTTCACCGTGGTGCCCGCGGACGACGGGGCGGACGATGAGACCGTGGATGCCATCGTGCGCGAGGCGGCGACCCTGGGCACGGAGGACCGCTGGGAAGAGGCGCACGAGATGCTGCTGAACGCGGTGGAGGAGCAGGGCGAGAACGCGACGCTGCTCTGCTACCTGGGCCTCGCGGCGCAGCGCCTGGGCAGCGACAGCGAGGCGTACGAGGTCTTCCGCCGCTGCCTGGCGCTCCAGCCGACCGACCCGTTCATCCTCGCGTCTGCGGGGACGGGGCTGGCGGCGTTCGACGACCCCGACGCGGAGGGGACGCTGCGGCTGGCGGCGCTCACCGCGCCGGACATGCCGTACGCCCGCGCGGCGTACGGCTCGTACCTGGCGCGCGAGGGCATGCTGCCGGAGGCGACGGCGGAGCTGGAGACGGCCCGCACGCTCGCGCCCGACGACGCGGGCGTGCGCGCGGAGCTCGCCGCGGCGTACCTGCTCGCGAAGCGCAAGGACGAGGGGCTGGCGGAGATCGAGGAGGCGCTGTCGCAGGAGGCGGACGACTCGTGGCTGCGCGCGCTGTACGGCCTGGCGCTGCTGGACGCGGGCCGCCCCGAGGAGGCGGCCGAGGAGCTTCACCGCGCGTCCGGCGAGCGGCCGGAAGACGTGGAGCTGGCGCTGGCCGCCGCGCTCTCGGCCTCGTCGCAGGGCTGGCAGGACGAGGCGTACGCCGCCCTCGCCCGCGCCGAGGCCGCGGCCGAGGCGCTGGACCGCGACGCCGTCGAGGAGGTGGAGGAGGCGGTGGAGGAGGGCGCGGAGGCGGCGGAGGACTTCCTGCGCGAGCAGCTGGGCCCGTCGCTGCTGCGCGAGCGGCTGCTCCAGCGCCCGTGAGCGTGGGCGCGGAGGCCACCGGCGACACGACGTGGGGCGGCGACGGACCGCCCGCGCGCCCGCGACCGCGCAAGCGGCACGGCGCGGTGCGGCTGCTGCGCGGGCTGCTGATGCTCGTGCTGCTGCTGGTGG
>DASRQW010000522.1 GCA_035696245.1 Longimicrobiaceae bacterium
CCAGTCGATCCCGATCTCGCGTGCTCATCTTTAGCATCTCCTCGCTCCGTCGCAGGTTTCCACTCCAGTGTGGGCGAACCTGTCCCGAAGGAGGACATTTCTATATCAACCAACCCGGACATTTCTATATCAAGACTACACGCATGAGCGCCGTTCATCTTCCCCGCCCGCGTCCCTGCTGTTAAGCTATCGTGCTGCCCTGGCGCGCATCCGCCGAACCCCGGCCGATGCGGCGAGGGCGCAATGGCCCGGCGTCCGCGTGGGCCGCCCGCTCCCGCAGAGGCACATGGTCTCGCTCTTCGACATCCTGGGTCCCACCATGGTGGGGCCGTCGTCCTCGCACACGGCGGGCGCCTGCCGGCTGGGGCTGATGGCGCGCGCCATCCTGGGCGGCACGCCGCAGCGGGCGCGCATCCGCCTGCACGGCTCGTTCGCGGCCACGGGCGAGGGCCACGGCACGCACCGGGCGCTGGTGGGCGGCCTCATCGGCCTGGCTCCGGACGACCTGCGGCTGCGCGAGGCGTACGACGAGGCCCTGCGCGCCGGGCTGGTGTGGGAGTTCGAGGAGGTGGACCTGGGCGACGACGCGCACCCCAACACCGCCGTGATCGAGGTTTCGCGCGACGGCGACACCACCACCGTGCGCGGCGCGTCGGTGGGCGGCGGGCGCATCGAGGTCACCGAGGTGGACGGCTTCGCGGTCGCGCTCGGCGGCGGCTACCACACCCTGGTCCTACTCGCGCACGACGAGCCGGGCACCATCGCCGCGGTGGCCGGGATGCTGGCCGGGCACGGCGTGAACCTTGCCACCATGCGGGTCGACCGCACCGGCCGCCACAAGGACGCGCTGATGACCATCGAGGCCGACGAGCCCATCGGCGACGAGGTGCTCGACGCCATCCGCGAGTTCCCCTGGCTGCGCTGGGCGCGCCGCATCGAGAAGATCTCGTAGCGCCGCGCAGCGGCCTTCGCCGCCCCACCCCGTAGCCCGGTATCCCGTACCATGCACCGCTCCATCGAGTCCCTGATCCGCGAGTCCGACGAGACGGGCCGCTCGCTCGCCACCGTCGTCCTCGAAGCCGAGGCGGCCGAGAGCGGCGTGCCCGCCGCCGACATCCGCGCCCGCATCGCCCGCACGCTGTCGGTGATGCGCTCCGCGATCGACGAGGGGCTGAAGGGGCACACGCGCTCGCCCAGCGGCCTCACCGGCGGGCGGGCGCGCAAGCTGTGGGAGAACGGCCCCCGCATCCTCGGGCCCCGCGTCACCACCACGCTAGCCCGCGCCATCGCCACGCTCGAGGTGAACGCCGCCATGGGCCTCATCGTCGCCGCGCCCACGGCGGGCGCCGCGGGCGTGCTGCCTGCGGTGCTGGTGAGCGTGGGCGAGTTCGCGGAGATGGACGAGGAGCGGCTGGTCGATGCCATGCTGGTGGCCGGCGGCGTGGGCGGCGTGATCGCCCACCGCGCCTCCCTCGCCGGCGCCGAGGGCGGCTGCCAGGCGGAGACGGGCACCGCGGCGGCGATGAGCGCCGCGGCCGTCGCCTGGCTGCACGGCGGCACCAACGAGCAGGTCGCCACCGCCGTCGCGCTCACCCTCCAGGGCATGCTGGGCCTCATCTGCGACCCCATCGGCGGGCTGGTGGAGATCCCTTGCATCTACCGCAACGCGTCGGCGGCCATGCAGGCCATCGCCGGGGCCGAGATGGCGATGGCGGGGCTGGACTTCCCCGTGACGGCCGACGAGGTGATCGACGTGATGGGCGAGGTGGGGCGGCGGATGCCCTCTGCGTACCGCGAGACGGCGGGCGGCGGGCTGGCCACGACCCCCTCGGCCCGGCGGCTGGTGCAGCTCCAGCCGCGCACCCAGCCCGCCGGCATCAGCCGCTAGGCCGCCTCTTGCCTGAAACTTCACCTCCAGCCGCCGCGTAGGCACCCGGACGATGATCTTCGACGTCCTGCTGGTGGTGGTCGTGCTGTCGTTCCTGGGCCGCTTCGTCCATTCCGCCTGGCAGGGCGGCAGCGAGCGCGCCTTCCCCGCCGAGGCCGAGCTGGGCCGCCTGCGCGAGGAGGTGGACCAGCTCAACGCACAGGTGCGCCGCCTCGCCGAAGAGCAGTCTTTCATGGTCAGCCTGCTGTCGGCACCCGACCGCGCCCGCCTCGAGGCGGGCGCCCCGCCGCCGCAGGATTCCCCAACCGGAGACGGATGATGGTGACGCGAGAGGACGTGGAGAGCTTTCTCCTGCGGATGGATATGGAGCACGAGGAGGTGGAGGAGGGGATGTGGATCGCCAAGAGCGGCCTGGACGGCGCCTCGCTGGTCATCCACCACTCGCCGCCGGTGCTGGTGTTCCGCCTGAAGGTGATGGACGTTCCCGGCGAGGAGAGGCACTGCGCCGAGCTGTTCCGGATCCTGCTGGAGTACAACGCGACCGACCTGCTGCACGCGGCGTACGGGCTGGAGGAGAGCGACGTGATCCTCACCGAGAGCCTGGAGCTGGAGAACCTGGACTTCAACGAGTTCCAGGCCACGGTCGACTCGTTCCAGATGGCGCTGGCCTCGCACCTCGAGGCGCTGGCGCCGTACCGGAGCTGCTGAGGCGGCACGCGCCGCCCTTCCCGAACCAGAGCGTCCACGCCCCCGCGGGGGCTTTCGAACGGTAGCGATCCATGGGAATCTTCCAGAAGCTGTCCACGCTGATCAAGTCCAACCTGAACGACGCAATCGCCCGGGCCGAGAACCCGGAGAAGATGCTGAACCAGGTAATCGACGACATGCGGAACCAGCTCATCAAGGCCAAGCAGGAAGTGGCGCTGGCCATGGCCGACGAGTCCAAGTTGAAGAAGCAGGTGGACGACGAGCACCGCCAGGCGCAGGAGTGGGAGCGCCGCGCCATGCTGGCCGTCCAGAACGGCAAGGACGACCTGGCCCGGCAGGCGCTGGTGCGCCACCAGGAGTACGCCCAGCGCTCGGCGGCGATGTACGAGACGTGGGAGCGCCAGAGCAGCGAGACGCTCAAGCTGCGCGACGCCCTGCGCCAGCTGAACGTGAAGATCGAGGAGGCGCAGCGGAAGAAGACGCTGCTGCTGGCCAAGCAGAAGCGCGCCGAGGCGCAGAAGCGCATCCACGAGACGATGTCGGGCCTGTCGGACTCGTCGGCGTTCGAGGCGTTCAACCGCATGGCCGAGCGCATCGACCAGAACGAGCGGCAGGCGCTGGCCGCGGCCACGCTCTCGGAGGACCTGACCGGTGACCCGCTGGACCGCGAGTTCAAGCAGCTCGAGTCCGGCACCAGCGACGCCGACGTGGACTTCCGCCTCATCGAGCTGAAGCAGCAGATGGGCATCCTGCCCCCGCCCGCCCCCGCCGCGCAGGCCCAGCTCTCCGCCGGCGGCGCGGCCGGCGAGGCGCCCGCGGCCGAGACGCCCGCGCAGGACCGCGTGCGCGAGGCGGAGCTGCTGGAGGAGTTCGAGAGCATGGAAGAGGAGGAGCGGGGCCGCGCGCACAGCTAGCGCGGGGTTTCCCCGTTCAGCCCGTCTCCGTAGCTTTGGCGGGGCCGGCGGCGCGTCCGCCCGGCCCCGCTTCCATTTTCCAGGGATCTCCACATGCCTTCCAAGCACGCCGAGCAGGCGCAGGAGCCCCGGTCGCCGTACGCGGTGCTGGTGGCGGCCGTCTTCATCGTCCTGCTGCTGGCCTTCGTGTACAACGTGGCGGAGGTGCTCTTCCTCTTCTTCATCGCCGCGCTGTTCTCGCTGTACCTGCGCGCCATCACCGAATTCCTGGAGGAGCGCCTGCGGTTCAGCCGCGGGATGGGCATCCTCACGGCGCTGCTGGTGACGCTGCTGGGCATCGTGGGCGTCTTCTGGCTAGTGGTGCCCCCGGTGCTGACGCAGACGCAGGACCTGGTCGCCCTGCTGCCGGCGCAGATCACCACGTGGATGGGCGCGCTGCACCGCATCGCCGCGCGCTACCCGCTCATCGCCAGCATGCTGCCGCCGGAGAAGCCGGGCGCGCCGGGCGGCGGGCTGGGCGGGGTGATGAGCCACGTGGGGTCGTACGCGGCGGGCCTCTTCCCGTACGTGTTCAGCGGCGTGCACGCCGTGATCGACCTGTTCAGCGTGATGGTGATGGGGCTGTACCTGGCGCTGCGGCCGGGGCTGTACCGCGAGGGGCTGATCGCCCTCGCCCCGCCGGTGCACCGCGAGCTGGTTCGCGACATCCTGGCCGACCTGGGGCGGACGCTGACCGCGTGGATCGGCGGGCAGATGCTGGCGATGGTGTTCCTGGGCGGGCTCACCTGGCTGGGGCTCACGATCCTGGGCGTGCCGTACGCGCTGGCGTTTGCGGTCTTCACCGGCGTGGTCGTCGTCGTCCCCTTCTTCGGCTCGCTGCTGTCCACGCTGCTGCCCGCGCTGTTCATGCTGGGCACGGGCGGGCCGCTGCGCATGCTGAGCGTGGTGGCGCTGGGCGTGGTGCTGCACCTGATCGAAGGCAACTTCGTGCATCCCATCATCATGGAGCGCCAGGTCAACCTGCCGCCCGTCCTGTCCATCCTCAGCGTGCTCATCATGGCGAAGCTGCTGGGGGTGATCGGGCTGCTGGTGGCGGTGCCGGTGCTGGCGACCGTGATGGTGATCGTGCGGCGCATCTACGTGCACCGGCTGCTGGAGGGGAAGGGCTTCCGCCGCTTCGTGCGCGACTCGCCGGCGGAGATACGCATCCCCGACGGCGTCGCGAAGGTGGACTCGCGCGCGGCGGAGCTGAGCATCCCCACGCTGCTGGAAGAGGCCGGCGCCGCGCCGCGGTGACGACGCGTTTTCGGACGACGGACGACGGGGACGGGAGAGGATGGACGAGACGCAGGCGGCCCTGAAGGGCTACCGCTACCTGGTGCTGGCCGAGGGGGCGTTCGGGCCGGAGACCTCGAAGACGGCGAACAGCGCGATCCGCTACCTGCCGGAGCGCGTTGCCGCCGTGATCGACTCGCGGTACGCGGGACGGACGGTGGAGGACGTGCTCGGCTTCGGCGGCGAAATTCCCGTCGTCGGCTCGGTTGCCGACGGGCTGGAGACGCGGCCGACGGCGCTGCTGGTGGGGATCGCGCCGCAGGGCGGGCGGCTGCCGGAGGAGTGGCGGCCGGCGCTACGCGAGGCGCTGGCCGCGGGCCTGAGCGTGGTGAGCGGGCTCCACTTCCACCTGAGCGACGACGCGGAGCTGGCGGCGCTCGCGGCGGATCGTGACGTGCGGATCCACGACCTGCGGAAGCCGCCGGAGGGGCTGCCCGTTTCGCGGGGACTCGCGCGTGAGGTGGACGCGCTGACGGTGCTCACCATCGGGACGGACTGCAACATCGGGAAGATGACGGCGGCGCTCCAGCTCCGCGATGCGCTCGTCGCGCGCGGCGTGCGGACGGGGTTCGCTGCGACGGGGCAGACGGGCATCCTCATCGAGGGCTGGGGGATCGCGGTCGATGCGGTGGTGGCGGACTTCATCGGCGGGGCGGCGGAGAGCCTGGTGCTGCGGGCGGCCAAGGGGAACGACGTGGTGCTCGTGGAGGGGCAGGGTTCGCTGGTGCATCCCGGCTACTCGGGCGTCACGCTGGGCCTGCTGCACGGGTCCATGCCCGACGCGATGATCGTGTGCCACAAGCCGTCGCGCACCTTCCCGTACGGCGGCGGCGGCGCCTACGCGTGGATGCGCCTGCCGTCGCTGGCGGAGACGATCGCGCTGTGCGAGGCGGCCATCGCGCCGCTGCGGCCGGCGAAGGTGATCGGCATCTGCCTGAACACGTCGGACCTGCCGGAGGATGAGGCGCGGGCGGCGGTCGCGATGGCGGTAGCGGAGACGGGGCTGCCCGCGACGGACCCGGTGCGGTACGATGCGGGGCCGCTGGTGGAGGCGATCGAAGGGGCGATGCGGGGGTGAGGGGCCCTCACCTGGCTCGTTCCTCGCCTGTCCTCTCCCGCAAGCGGGAGAAGAAACGGAGGCGTTGGCGCGGGTCGGGGAGGGTGTCGCGGGATCGGCCGGGGCTGCGCCCCAGGGCGGGATGGTGACGGGGATTTTTCGATGAAGGTGTGGCCCGCGTGAGCGGGCTTTTTCATTGGTGCTACCGGGCAAACGACGCGGATTCGGGCGCAGGGGTGCGATTTATCGCATCCGATTCGCTTCCGGTGCGGACGGGCCCCCGTCGTGCGATGCCGCGTCCGCCGACGCGTTGGCGGTGGCGGCGGACCAGCCGGAGTCGAAGCGGCCGGGGCCTTCGGGGCGGAAGTGGAGGAGCGTGAAGCCAGCTTCGCGAAGCTCGCGGGCGACCTCCGGCTCGGTGAAGCGGTGGACGCGGTTGGGCGAGAGGTCGTCACCCAGGTCCACCGGCTCGCGGCGAAGGAGGCGGCGGAGCGCGTTGGCCGTGCGAGCGATGCGGTGCAGGCGCGGCGGGTCGCCGTCGCGCGTGTAGAACGAGAGGAGCAGTGGCGCGCCGTCGCCCATCAGCGCGCGAAGGCGGCGGAGGAAGCCGATTCGGCGCTCGCTGCCGGGAATCAGCATGTAGGCGCTCCATCCCATGATTGCGCCGTCGTACGGCCCGCCCGCGGCGGGAACCTCGTCGCGGCTGAGCGGGGTGACGGAGGCTGCGCCAGGACGCCGGGGCAGGGGAGCCGGGCCTCCGATCTCGCCCGCGAGAACGGTCGCTCCCTCGCTCTCGCCGGACACGCGGTCGGATGTGGAAGTGCCGTATTCGGCGCAGAGGAGCGCGGCTGCGGTGGAGCCGAGGACGGGGTTGCACTCGTAGCCATCCACCGTGTAGCCCATCTTCGCCAGGGCCAGCACCTCGCGGCCGCCGCCCGCGCCGATCAGCATGAGGCGCCGCGCATCTCCGAAGTAGCTTTCCACCGCCTCCGCTTCCCAGGCGAAGAGGCCGCTGCGGTTGTAGGCGTCGTCGCGATAGGTGGCGCTGCGGCGGTACATCGTGTCGTCCACGTCCGCGAGCGAGCGGTCGCCGAGGATGCCGAGCCAGAAGCCGGTGAACGCAGCTTCGGCCAGGGCGTAGCCGCCGTACCACACCCGGCGCGCGGCGAAGTAGATGCGCGCAATCATCCGCTGGCGGCCCGTCGATGCGCGGTGGAGAGCGGGCGCGTTCGCATCTCCATCTTCACGAAGCTCCCGCGGGCGGCAACGCGGCACGCATGAAATCGAGCAGGACGTCGCCGATGACCTGGAGCGGCTGGCGGCCGCATTTGTCGACGGTGTCCTCGGTGGTGTGCCAGTGCGGGTAGGAGTAGTCGATCAGGACGATGGATGGGATGCCGGCGCGGTTGAGGAAGACGTGGTCGTCGGTGATGGCGCGCGCGGGGCCGTGGAAGTGCGCGTCGAGTCCCAGGCGCGTGGCGGCGGAGTGCACCTCGTTCCACAGGGCGGGCGCGGCGTTCAGCGAGTTGATCTCGGTCGTGCAGCGCAGCGGATGGCCGCCGATCATGTCCAGCAGCACGGCGCGGCGCGGCTTCCACCGCGCATTCGCGCCGTCCTGCGCTGAGCGAGCGTAGAAGCGAGAGCCGTAGTAATACTCGCCAATGTCCTCGCCGTCGAAGAGCGCGAGCGTGACGGTGCGCGCCGGCGGATGCATCCGCAGAACGCGCGCGAGCTCTAGCAGCACCGCCACGCCGGATGCTCCGTCGCTCGCCCCTGGAACCGGCTCGGCGCGCTTCGACGGGTCGCGGTCGTGGTCTGCCACCGGCCGCGTGTCCCAGTGCGCGCACAGCATCAGCGCGGGCGTCGCGTCGGGTCCGGTCTGCGCACCTCCCTTCGCCGATGCGGTGCCGTGGAAGCGCGCGAAGATGTTGGCCATCGCCGGCGCGGTGCCCTTGCCCGGCCCGCGGTCGATGCGCTGCGTCCACTCCTGCACCGCCACTTCGTCTGCCCAGCGCGACAGCTCCCCAGTCAGGAGCTCGCGCGTGCGGGCGTGCCCGGCCGTGCCCGGAATGCGCGGGCCGACGTCGCACTGCGCGCGCAGCAGCGCGAACGCACGTCCGCCATCGAACGCGCTCCGCCGCGCATCTGCCGAAGAGTCTGCATCTCCGGAGAACCGCCCCGCCGGCTCCGCATCTCCCACCGGCTCCGCATCTCCCGAATACTCCGCATCTCCCGAGTGCTCCGCATGTTCCGAGCGCTCCGCATCTCCCGAACGCGGTGCGTCTCCTGGCCGGTCCACATCCATCGAGAGCCGCGCATCTGCCGGGATTCGTGCATCTCGTGAGGTTGCCGTGGTCCGCTGTGCATCTCCCGCAAGGCGCACGTCGGTGGAGGACGCATCTGCCGGCCGGCTTTCCGCATCTCGCCTGAAAACGGTGACGATCGCACCCGCGGGCTGGCGGTAGGCGATGCGCGTGTCCTGCCACCGCTGCGCGGCGCGGGCACGAAGGCGCGAGAGGATGCGTCGCATGGGCGCGGGACGATGGCGGGGTGGGGGGGATGCCAGGCTGGCGGCTGCGCTGAAGCTATCCTCGCCGGCGGAGGATGCAAACGGCGGCGGTGGATAATGGAGCGAGGTCGCGGATGGCGGCAGGTCGGATGCTCGATCTTCGATGCGGAGGGGAAGTGCGGCGCGTCAGTCTTCGGCGGGCTGCTTCTGGGTCATGTAGCGGCGGCGCATGGGCTCCGGGAGGCGCTCGATGGCGTAGCGCAGCATGGTGCGCGGCATCTCGTGCGCGTGCTCGCGGAGGAACGTGTGGACCGCGCCGATGTCGCGCTTGCCCATCTCGCGCAGCATCCAGCCGGCGGCCTTGTGGATCAGGTCGTGCCGGTCGCCCAGGAGCTCGCGGGCGATGCGCTGCGTCTCGTCCACCTCGCCGCGGCGGATGAGGTGCAGCGTGGCGACCATTGCGATGCGGCGCTCCCACAGGTCGCTCGAGCGCGCCAGCTCCAGCAGCGGCGCGCGGTCGCGGCCGGCCAGGTGCGCGCCCACGATGCCGGGCGCGGATGAATCCACCAGGTCCCAGTTGTTCACGTGGGCGGTGCTGCGCAGGTACAGCCGGTAGATGGCCTCGCGCTCCGGCTCCCCGCCGCGTTCGTAGGCATCGACGAGCAACATCAGCGCGAGGCCACGCTCTTCGTGGAAGGGCGAGCCCAGCAGCTCGGCGGCGTCCACGAGCGGCAGGCCGCGCAGCTCGCGGGCGAGCTTGCGCAGGGCGGGGATGCGGATGCCGAGGAAGCGGTCGCCCTCACCGTACTGCCCCGGCCCCGTCTTGAAGTAGCGCTGGAGGAACGCCGCGTTGTCCGCGTCCGCCAGCGCCCGCATCCGCTCGTGCGCGTACGCCGCGGTGGGCGCCCGGGCCGGTGCGGATGCGGGCGAAGGCACGACGGCCGCGCCTACCGCTGCTCGCCGAACGCGTCGTTGCGCCGCGCCTGCTCGGCCAGGGCGTCGCGGTTCTCCTCGGCGTTGCGCGTGGCCTCCCGCGCCTGCGACGTGTCCTCGCTCGCGGTGCCGCCGCCCGAGGCGCTCATCCCGCCGCCGCCCTCGCGCCCGCCCGAGGCGTTCATGGTTCCGTCCGGCGTGGTCTGGCTCACGCGGCGGTTCTCGTCCGCCAGCGCGTCGCGGTTCTCCGCCGCGTTCTCCACGTGCGCCGCCGCCCGCGAGCTGTCCTCCGTCCCGAAGCGCCCGCCGCCGGCACCCGACGCGCCCGACCCGGCGCTCATGCCCTGCATCGAGCCGCCAGCGGATGCGTTCATGCCGGACGAGGAGCCGCCGGTGGACGCGCTCACGCCGGAAGACGAGCCACCAGACGACCCACTCATGCCCGGAGACGTGTTCGTCCCAGACGACGAGGCGCCGGAGGAGGCGTTCATGCCGCGCTCGTTGCCGGAGGTGTTCGGGCCTGTACTGTTGACGTTGGCGGGCGTGGTCTCGTCCGTGCGGCGCGCCTGGGCGGCCAGGGCGTCGCGGTTCTCGGCCGCGTTCTCCACGTGGGCCTCGGCGCGCGAGGTGTCTTCGGAGGCGTTGCCGCGTCCCTGCGAGCCGTTGCTGCCGGTGTTCTGGTCCATGTGGGTCTCCCTTGCGAGGTCGTTTCCGCGCGAGCCGCTTCCGCCGCGTGCGTGGCCGTGTGCAAGCCTCGTTCCCACAAGTGTTTGGGAGATGGGAGAGAGCCGCGCATCCCAGGACGCGCCCGGCGGTTGAAACCGCGGCAAAGACTGCGCAAAGTCCCCCTGCGGGGACTAACCCCGGCGCGTCCGGCGCGGCCGAACTTCCGACGTGCGGAGAACCCCAACCCTCTCCCGCTTGCGGGGGAGGGTGCGAGCCTAAGCGAGCGGGAGGGGGCACCACAAGCCGGCGCGACAGACCCAAATCTGCCGCGCCGGCTCGTAGCTCCTCTGCTGTTTCGACTGAGATGCCAGGACTTCGCCGCGAATCTACCGTGCGCCGTGCCGGGTGTCCGAACGGGCGTCGTCCAGGCGGCCGTACTGGAGCACGACGGCGCCCGCGGGGGTTTCCGGGTAGCGGACGAAGACCACCATGCCGGTGCCGGTGAGCGGCGCCTCGCCGGACCAGACATCGCCGTGGGCGGTCAGCGGGTGCCAGTCGGTGCCGCTGGCGGCGACCACTTCCAGCGCCCCGGGCGCGCGGATGCGGAACGCGTGCGCGACGTTCGCGGGCAGCTTCGCCTCCACCGGCGCCTGCATCACCTCCACCGAGCGGCCGGGCACGACGAACGAGCCCACCAGGCCGGGGAAGCCGCGGCGCGAGGCGGCGGCCTTCACGTCGGCCACGCGCCATCCCATCTCCCAGAAGTCCGTGGGCGGAAAGACCTGCCGCGCGAACTCGTCGCCGGTGATGGGGTGGTCCACCAGCTGCCAGTCCGGCGAATCGGCCATGTGCGAGAAGAGGAACTTGTCCGGCGGCGTGAAGAAGTAGTAGTCGCGCACCTTCCGCACGAACCGCCGGTCCACGATGTCGCCCGCGCCCCAGCTGGCGTCCACCAGGTTCCAGCGGCCGTTGGCCTTCACGGCGTTCCACGTGTGCCCTTCGATGCTGAACGGGCGGCTGGGATCCTTGCTCAGGCCCTTCGCCTGGCCGGGCACCAGCGAGACCTGGAGCCCCGCGGCCTGGCCCAGCGCCAGGAAGAGATTCGAAAATCCGTCGCAGACGGCCTTGCGGCGGCGGAGGACGGAAGTGGCGCCCTGCTCCGGCACGGCCAGGCGGAAGCCGTAGTAGGCGCCGGCGTCGTAGGCCACGTTCTCGGTGATCCAGTGGTAGATGGCGCGCGCCTTCTCCGCCTCGGTCGGCAGGTCGCGGGTGAGGTACGCGGCGAGCGCGGGGACGTTGCCCGCCACGGCAGCCGGCGCCGCGTGGGCGATGGAGTCCGCGCGGGCGTAGCTAACGGCGGGCGCCTCGTCCGGCATCTCGGACATCTGCGCGGAGGCGCGGGGCGCGAAGGCGAGCAGGGCGCCGACAAGGAGCAGCGCGGTACGGCATGCGTTCATGGTACTGTAGATATCGGGTGCTGCGTTGATCTGAATCGGCGCCGAACGGTGGCGCCGGACGACAGCGGACGGCACGCACACGGCGCCTCCGCCGCGCCAAAGGGAGGGGTGCGGGGTGCGACGGATGTTTGCCGGATGCGGAGCATTTTGCACCCGCCGTACCAGCCGCGGCAGCGCATCCACCGACACCGGATCATCTGCGTAGATGCTGGCGTTTCTCACCGCCGCGCATCCGCGGAAAGCCCGGCGGGCGCACGGGCGGGTTGCGGCGACGTATGCGGTACGCCATCATCCCGGCGAATTGCCATCCCCGCATCTCCCGCCGTTCCCCATCCCCCCGCCTGCCGACCATCCATGACGGACGACACGCATCTCCCGCCCGTCACACCGGCCGACGTAGCCGACGCCTTGCCGGCGCACGGGATCGACACGTCGCCCGACGCGCCAGCGGGTTCGCCGAAGCTGGTGTTCAGCGGCGCGTGGGAGCAGGAGCTGCTCATCTCCGGCGTGGTCGTGTTCGCGCTGCTGCAGCTTCCCGGCGCGCTCCAGCACCGGTACGCGCGGGTGGCGGTGCACCTGGACGGGCCCGTGTCGACCGCGGCGGCGATGGCGTACAGCTACGGCATGCTCATCCTCTACACGCTGATCTCGTCGTTCCTGGCGAACCTGGCGGCGCGGGCGTACTGGGTGGGCTTGATCGGGCTGCACTCGGTCTTCCCCGGCGGCGTGCGCTGGGAGAAGGTGCGCCAGGGGCCCATCACGGTAGACGAGTTCCGCCGGCGGCTGCCCACGCTGCCCAGGCTGATCGCGGCGGCGGACGACTTCTGCAGCGTCATCTTCTCCGTGGCGTTCATGCTGGTGCTGATGTTCGGCATCTCCATCCTGTGGGGCGGCGTGCTGGTCGTGGTGTCGTGGCTGGCCGCGCGCACGTTCATGGGCGGCGCCCACGCGTCCGACGTGTTCGCGGCGATGATGGCGATACTGCTGGTCCCGGCGCTGGCGTTCACCTTCGACCGCATGCTAGGACGGCGGCTGCGGCCGGGCGGTGTGCCGGAACGCCTGATCCGCGGCGGCGTGCGCACGTCCCAGCGGCTGATGATGATGCCGCTGTACCAGCCCATCCTGCTGGTGCTGTTCAGCAACGTGCGGCGCCGGGCGGCGTACCCCGCCTTCTACGCGCTGGTCGCCGCGCTCGTGGGCTTCTACGTGCTGAACGACAGCGTGATCGGCCGCGAAGGGCTGATGCTGGAGAGCGCGCGCTTCGCCCCGTCCGCGCTGGAGCGGCACGGCGTGGACGCCCGCACCTACGAGGACCAGCGCCCGGAAGACGAGATCGACGGCGTGACGCCCAGCATCCCCACCGACGTGATCGGCGGGCCGTACGTGCGCCTGTTCATCCCCTACACGGCCGGGCGGCACGATGCGGCGGCGGCGGAGCGGTGCCCGGGTTTGCGCCCCTTCCGCGAGGCGGGGCTGCACCGCGAGCCGGCGGACACGGTGGACCGCGGCGGCGACGTGGCGGCGCTGCTCGCGTGCCTGGCGCGCCTCCAGCCCGTGCGGCTGAACGGCAGGCCGCTCGCGGGCGTGCCCTTCCGCTTCCGCACGGACCCGCGGACGGGCGTGCGCGGCATCGTAGGCTACGTGCCAACCCAGGCCCTCCCGCGCGGCGAGAACGTGCTCGAAGTCGGCCCCTCGCCGCTCCCGAAGGCGCGGGAGAAGGACGAGAAGGAAAAGACGCGGCAGCCCTACATCATCCACTTCTGGCTGTAGATGCGACCTTCCCGGTGGATGAGACGCCGTCGAATGATGTCCGCTGGTCCGTAGATGATGGCCCGCCGAGGTACGGCTTGGTCCGTAGATGGGCGGCTCGCCGCCGGATGCGGCCGCGGATTCAGTACGCGGACCGGGGATGGAAGGCGTGCGGGCCGCCCTGCGCGGTCTTCAGCCTTCCTGCTCGGTCGGGCGCACGAGGATCTCGTTGACGGCCACGCGGCGCGGGCGGGTGACGAGGTAGCTCACCGCGTCGGCGATGTCCTCCGGGTGCAGCATCTCCATGGCGTCCATCGTGCTCCGCATGCCCGCCAGCACCTCCGGCCGGTTGTGGCCCGCCAGCTCGGTGCTCACGGCGCCGGGTTCGACGAGGGAGATGCGGACGTGGCGCCGCGTGACCTCCTGCCGCAATGCCTCGCTGAAGCCGGTGACGCCGTGCTTGGTGGCGTTGTACACGGCCCGCCCGCCGCGCGGGAAGCGTCCCGCCGTGGAGCTGATGTTGACCATGTCCGCCACGCGCCGCGGCCCATCCTCCGCCGCGCGGAGCAGGTGCGGCAGCGCGGCGTGGGCGCAGTAGAGCAGACCGCTGAGGTTGAGGTCCACCATCCGCTGCCACTCGGCGAGCGGCGCTTCCTCCGCCTGCCCCAGCAGCATGACGCCGGCGTTGTTGACCAGCGTGTCCAGGCGTCCCAGCTCCGCGACGGTCCGCTCGACGACGTCCGCCGCCTGCGCCTGGTCGGTGACGTCGGCCTCCAGGACGAGGGTGGTGCCGCCGTACCAGCGGATCTCGGCGGCCACCTCGTCCAGCCGGTCCCGGCGCCGGGCCACGAGCGCGACGGCCGCGCCCTGTTCCGCCAGCGCGACCGCCGTCGCGGCGCCGATGCCGCTCGACGCGCCGGTCACCAGCGCCACGGTGCCGTCCAGTCTCTCCGCCATCTCCCTCTCCCGCGTTCGGTGCCGGTTACCGCCCGGGCGGCTCCGCGTTAGATTAAGCGGAGGATGCTCCGGTTCGAGCGCGAAGATAAACGGAGGATGCTCCGTTTGCAAGCCGCCCAGGAAAGCCGGCCATGACCGAAAGCCCCATGCGCGCCGACGCGCAGCGAAACCGCGACCGCCTGCTGGAGGTGGCCGTGCGCGCTTTCTCGCAGGGCGGCGCCGACGTGCCGCTGGACGCCATCGCGAAGGAGGCGGGGGTGGGCATCGGCACGCTCTACCGGCACTTCCCCACGCGCGAGGCGCTGGTGGAGGCGGCGTACCGCAGCGAGCTGGCCCGCGTGTGCGACTCGGCCGGCGCGCTGCTGGCCGCGTCGGCGCCGGAGGTGGCGCTGCGGGAGTGGATGGGCCGCTTCATCGCGTACCTGGCCGCCAAGCGCGGCATGGTGGACGCGCTGCGGGCGGTGATCGCGTCCGGCGGCAACCCGTACGAGCAGAGCCGCGCCCGCATGACCGACGCCGTGCGCCGGCTGGTGGAGGCCGGCGCCGCCGCGGGCACCGTGCGCGGCGACGTGGAGCCGGCGGACATCGTGACCAGCCTGAGCGGCGTCTCCCTCGCCGCGGCGGACCCGGCGCAGCGTGAACGCCTGCTGGACCTGCTGATGGACGGCCTACGTGTCCGGAGCTGATCCCGTCGCGCCACATCTCCCGAACACGGCTCCTCGCGGCGCCCGGCGTCTTTCCGCGGCGCCACGGGAGCGCTACAATGGCAGCGGCGCCGGCCCGTCCCGGCTCGTCTCCACCATCTTCCGGACCCGACCCATGCACCGTCGCTCAATCGGCGCGCTCGCCGCCGCCGCACTCCTGGCCTGTGTGCACGCGCCCGCCGCGGCGCAGGCCGGCGCGCACCGCGGGCAGGTGCCCCCGCGCGCCGCCAGCGCCATGCAGGCGCGCGTGAACAAGTACAAGGCCGTTCGCCTCACCACGAACATGGCCGCGCTGTCGCCCGCCGAGCGGCGCATGATCCCGCTGCTGATCGACGCGGCGCGCGAGATGGACAGCATCTACTGGCAGCAGGCGTACGGCGACCGCGCGCGGCTTCTCGCCTCGCTGCGCGACCCGGCGGCCCGCAAGTTCGTGGAGTACAACTACGGCCCGTGGGACAAGCTGGCAGGCGACGAGCCCTTCCTGCCCGGCGTGGGCGCCAAGCCCGAGGGCGCGACCTTCTATCCCCGCGACATGACCAAGGCCGAGTTCGAGGCCGCGGTCGCGCAGGGCGGGCCCCGCGCCGACTCGCTGAAGGGCCTCTACACGCTGGTCCGCCGCGACGCCGCGGGACATCTCACGACCGTGCCGTACCACGTGGCCTACGCCGCGCCGCTCGCCCGCGCCGCCGCCAAGCTGCGCCAGGCCGCCGCGCTCGCCCCGCAGGCGTCGCTCCGCCGCTACCTGGAACTGCGGGCGGACGCGCTGACGAGCGACAACTACCAGCCGAGCGACCTGGCCTGGCTGGACATGAAGGACAACACCATCGACGTGGTGATCGGGCCCATCGAGAGCTACGAGGACGCGCTGTACGGCTACAAGACGGCGGCCGAGGGCTACGTGCTGGTGAAGGACCGGGAGTGGAGCCAGCGCCTGGAGCGCTTCGCCGCGATGCTGCCGGCACTCCAGCGCGGCATCCCCGTGCCGAACGAGCTGAAGGCCGAGACGCCGGGCACCGGCTCTGACCTGAACGCGTACGACGCCGTGTTCTACTCCGGCCAGGCGAACGCGGGCGGCAAGACCATCGCCATCAACCTGCCCAACGACGAAGAGGTGCAGCTGCGGAAGGGCACGCGCCGCCTTCAGCTCAAGAACGCGATGCGCGCCAAGTTCGACGCCATCCTGCTGCCCATCGCCCGCGAGCTGATCGTTCCGGAGCAGCTGGGCCACGTGACCTTCGACGCCTTCTTCGAGAACACCATGTTCCACGAGGTGGCGCACGGCCTGGGCATCAAGAACACCATCAACGGCCACGGAACGGTGCGCGAGGCGCTGAAGGAGCGCGCGGGCGGGCTGGAGGAGGAGAAGGCCGACGTGCTGGGCCTGTACATGGTCACGCAGCTCAACCGCCAGGGCGAGCTGGGTCACGAGGACCTGCTGAACAACTACGTCACCTTCCTGGGCGGGCTGTTCCGCTCGGTGCGCTTCGGCGCGTCGGACGCGCACGGCAGGGCGAACATGGCCACGTTCAACTTCTTCGCCGAGCAGGGCGCCTTCACCCGCGACGCGCGCACCGGCCGCTACCGCGTGGACTTCCCCAAGATGCAGGCGGCGGTCAACGCGCTCTCGGAGAAGATCCTGCGCCTCCAGGGCACGGGCGACTATGCGGGCGTGGGCGAGTTCATGGCCACCAGCGGCATCGTGAAGCCGCAGCTCCAGCACGACCTCGGCCGCCTCTCTACCGCCGGGATCCCCGTGGACATCGTCTTCGTCCAGGGCATGTCCGTCCTCAACGCCGGCCGGTAGCTCATCGTGAACTGTGCGAGGGGTTCGCCTCTCGCACGGTTCCAATAGCCTTTCTCATGGCGATCACAAATAAGACACGTAAGCAACTCTGGGGACTCTCGGGGAACCTCTGCGCAATGTGTCGGAGCGAATTAGTTGCACCCGAAACCCCGCATAGCGAGAAGTCGGTAATCGGCGAAGAGTGCCACATCATCGCACAATCACGGCGAGGGCCGCGCGGACAGAGGGAAGGCCAGGTAAAACTTCATGAGTACGAGAATCTCATCCTTCTTTGCCGAAACGATCATAAACGAGTCGATGATCAACGCGAAACCTTTACCGAGGAATACCTCACACAACTGAAATCAAGGCACGAAGCCTGGGTCGCTAGTGCATTGCGCGACGCAAGCTCTGCAAGAGAACCGGAAAACGGCCAAGTATTTCAAGTTCGAATGCTGTCAACAGGCGAAGAGGTCGTCAGTATCATCAATGGCGTTCAAGGTTATGATTTCGATCAAGATCCTTTGCGGAATCAGGATGAAGTCGCGCTTGTAGCGACATTTATGCAATCGGTGAAGGGTTGGGCTGATATCTGAGATGATCTTGAGTTCAATGAACATGTCGAGGCCAAATTCCAGCTCGGTGAGCAACTCACGCAACTTCGGGAAGCTGGATTTCTAGTCTATGGTGGTTCCTTCCGGCGGAACCTGCATGTAGCTGGGCGCGACGAGCGAGTTGCAATCGCTATGTTGCGGGTGCTTCGACTGACCAATCCGAAAATACCAGAAGAGCACCGACGAGCTTACTCAAAAGCTGTGTGACAGGACAATCGGTATCAGCCGGGTCACAACTCGCTTTGGGCGGATTTCCTGCGCGATGGAAGTGCAACAGGAGCCTACGGCGAATCCCCTT
>DASRQW010000523.1 GCA_035696245.1 Longimicrobiaceae bacterium
GATCTCTGAACGCCGCATCCGCTGCCGCGTTGTAAAACGTTGCCAGAGGGCACCTTCACCGATGGTGTATAGAAGCTGTACGATCAGATCTGAGAAAGTCGAAGAAATGGGCGCACGCATCCCCGCCACTCCCGAACCGACCGAAACGCACCACAACCAAAACAACCCTCTCCCACGCAGTTTGTGGGGGAGGGTAGCGAGCCTTGGCGAGCTGGGAGGGGGCGCGTTCCGGAGGTCGGCCCGCTTCGCCACATCCGAACGCTACTGCTGAGGCGGAGGCGTCTGCGTCGACGGAGTCTGAGCAGTCGGAGGCGGCTGCGCTGGCGATGTCGGCGGAGCCGAAGGCGGCGCCCCGTTCGGGAACGGACGGATGACCGTCGGCGGGGCGTTGGACGGCGGGGCCGGGGAGGGCGACGGCGGCGCGGTACTCGTACGGACGAGGCGGATGTGCGGCACGTCCACGAGTTGCGCGTCGCCCCCCGCGGGCACGGTGACGGGGACGGACGCGGGCTGGGCGGCCACGCGCAGCGCCCGCAGCGACGACTCGGCCACGCGCACGTCGTACTGCCCGGGGCGGATGCGGCCCACGTAGAACTCGCCGTCGCTGAACGTGGGCGTGCGCACCACCGCGCCGGTCGTGCGGTCCACGATCTCCACCGTCAGCCCGCCCGCGGTGGCGACGCCGCTGCCGGGCACCAGCGCGCCCGCCATCTCCCGCGTCTGCGTCAGCGCGAAGTCGGCCTGCGTGTACATGTGCGGCGACGGGCGCAGCAGCAGGTCGTACCGCGCGGGCGTCCACGACGGGTCGGCCAGCGTGGTCGTGTCCAGGCGGATGGGCAGGATCTCGTACGGCAGCACCGACCACGTCGAGTAGCGCCCGGCCGAGTCGGTGCGAACCCGCAGCCCGCCGACGCCCACGTACGCACCCTTTACCGTCTCCTCGCCGGGCCCCAGCACGCCGTCGCCGTCCGTGTCGTGGAAGACGCGTCCCGTCACGCCCGCCAGCCCCAGCCCGCCGTACGCCAGCGGCCGTACGCCCGTGCCCTGCCCGAACGTCACCACGCCGTCCATCGCCACGCTCGTCTGCGCGGCCAGCGGCGCCTGCCGCGTGACCCGCGCCTGCACGCGCCCGAAGCCCAGCCGCCGCGTGGCCCCCAGCAGCAGCGACGGCCCGTCCGCGCCCTCGTTGAAGCGCGCCGTGGCGGTGATGATGGTGTTCGTGGGCTGCACCGCGGTCGTCACCTCCCACCGCCGCAGCCCGCCCGCGCCCACGCCGGCGGAGGCGGAGAGCGACGGCGTGTGCAGCCACAGCGGCACGCCGTGGGTGATGGGAAGCGTGGCCCGCGCCAGGAAGAGCGGGTCCTGGCCGCTGGTGCGCTCGTAGCCCGTCTCCAGCAGCAGCTGCCGGAGCGAGCTGGCCAGCGACAGGTTCACCCGGTCGGGCGCGCCCTGCACCCGGCCGTCCACGCGCGCGCCCAGGTCGAACGCGCGGGTGAAGGCGTGCTCGCCCAGCCGCACCCGCAGCGACGCGTCCGCATGCCAGCGCGTGCCGAACCCCGGCAGCAGCGAGAAGCCGCCGGACGAGATCACGGGCGCCTGGTCGCGCCCCGGCCACGTGATGCCGCCGCTCAGCGCGCCGGACAGCAGCCCCGTGCTGAAGTTCTGGATGGAGCCCTGCACGAACGAGCGGTACATCCCCTGGACCTCCACGAACCAGCTCCGCGCGGGGACGATGCTGGCGCCGCCGTACGGCTGCACCTCCACCATCGAGTCCTGCACCACGTCCGCCCCCGCGAACGCGGTGACCCACTGCGTGAAGCCGTGCCGCAGGTCCGCGTACGAGAACGTGCGGCACTCGCGCCGCGTGGGGCACAGCCCGGTCCCGGCGGAATATTGCCACCGCCCGGCGGGGATCTGGAGGACGGGGATGAGGTAGACGACGTCGGACGTGATGCGCTCGCCGGCCGGGCCGTACAGGCGCACCTGTACCGGCGTGCTGCCGTACTGGAGCGGCACGTTGACCGCGCCGGGCGAGCCCGCGGGCGAGTACCCCAGCAGCCGCCCGTCCTGGTAGATCTCGTACTCCCAGCCCGCGGGGAGATGCGGGCGGAACGCGGCCTCGCCGAAGAGCGGGTCGCGGGCGAACGGCGCGTTGGTGAGCGTCACGCCGCGGATGGACCGCGCCCGCAGCCCGTCGGTGACGATGTCGCCCACCTGCACCTGCCGCAGCCAGCGGCCTTCGGGGAAGACGCGCTGGTAGCTAGCCGTCAGGTCGCCCACGCCCGAGGAGCCGCCTTCCTGCGGGCCGCGCACGGTCGCCCCGAGTCGAGCGAGGCCGCCCGCGATCCCCAGCCCCAGCCGCCCGTATGCGGTCGCGGGGATCGTCGTAGTCGGCTGGCCGCCGGAGACGCCCCACTCGAGCACTCCGCCGCCCGTGCGCGCCACGAACGGCACGTGCGGCGCGGCCGAGTCGCCGCGGGCGCCGCCCAGGGCCCGCGCGCGCTGCTCGGAGATGGAGAGGCGCTCCTGCGCCGGGAAGGGCGGCTCGCGCGAGAGCGTGATCGCCAGGTCGGCCTGGCTCACGTCCACCTTCGCCTCCAGGAACTCCGCCACGCGCCCCGTCTCCAGGTACACGTCGCCCAGCGCGGCCAGCACCTCGTCCGGCGCCAGATGCGACGTTCGCGACGTGACGAGCGTCCGCGCGGCCACGTCCAGCACCGCCGTGCCCACGCCGCGCGGGCGGGCGACCGAGGTGCGCGCGCTGTCCGGCGCCAGGTGGAACGGCGCGCCCACCAGCTCCAGCACGGGGCGGAGCGGGACGAGGACCTTGCCGTTGGGAGTGACCAGGACGGAGACGCTGACCGGGGCCAGGCCGGAGATGCCCAGCTCGTAGATCCCCTGGTCGTAGCCGGCGGGGATCTCCTGCGCACGGACGCCCCGCGCCGGGGCGAGCAGCGCGAGGAAGGGGAGGAGGCGGAGGATGAGGCGAGACGCGCGCCCGGGCCGGGGCGGCACCGTCAGTTGACGACCAGGTTCACCGTGACGGTGCCGGTGTACGTGCCCGCCGGCTGCGTGGCCGCCGGCGACACCGTGCCGCCGATGTAGACGGAGAAGTCGGTGAAGGTGTAGCGGGGGCGGCCGGGCTTGGAGCGGTCCGGCGTGTCGGTGAAGCTGCCCGTGGTGGGGTTCCACGTGTGCAGCGTGGTGGGGTCGCACACGTCGGCGGTGGTGATCTCGCAGTTCGCGGCAAAGTTGCCGTTGAACGAGATGGGCAGCGCCTGGTTGCTGGCGTTCCGCAGGTCCGCCGGCAGCGTGAAGCTGATGACGATGGAGCGCTTGTTCTTCATCCCCGAAACGCGCAGCTCGCCGCCGGCCGCGGCGGTGGGCAGCACGGTGCGCGCCGTGCCCGGCACCAGCGTGCCGAACTGGAGCGGGCGCATGCCGGTGGCCGTGAGCGGCGGGAAGAGGATGGTCAGCGACTCGTTGATGGCCGCCGTGCGCGTCAGCTGCGCGCCAGCACGCGTGGCCGCCCCGGAGAGGGCGGCCATCAGCAGTGCGGCGAGGGCGAGCGCGCGGCGCGTCATCCGTCTATCTCACCTGTACGGTTCCGGTGACGGGGGCGACCCGGAGCGGGCCGGTGGGCGGCAGGTCTGGCCGCTCGGTGTCCACCGTGTACTGCACCGACCAGCCGGTGCGGGCGGCGCCGGCGGGCAGGGGGATGACGAAGCGCCGGCGAAGGCTGCGGTACAGCGCGACCGCGTCCTCCGCCTCGCCCGCCACGCGCCCGTCCGCGCCCACGAGGCGCGCCTGCACGTGGCCCAGGAAGGCGGCGTTGCCCTGCCGCTCCAGGTCCACCGTGAACTGCACCGCGTTGTCCGCCACCTGCGCCGTCGCTGCGCGGACGGCGACGCCGGTCTGCACGGCGCCCTTGCGGTAGAGGACGGCCGTGGCGACCTGCGTCTCCACGCTCAGCGCCACCTGCACGTTGCCCTGCCGCTGCTCGATGGGCGGCTGCCCGCCGCGCGAGCGCACCACCACGCGGCCCCAGTACTCGCCGTCCGCCAGGCCACCGGGCGCCTGCACCATCACCCGCAGCGTCTGGCGCTGGCCGGGCTGCAGTTGCATGCGCCGCGGGAAGGCGCGCAGGAACGGGACGATGGACGGCTCGCCCGCCGGCGCGCTGTCCGCCAACTGCACCGTGAGCACCCCGTTCGCGTCCGATGCGGGGTAGCCGAAGGCGAACGCGATCTCCACCTCTTCCGCCGCCGTGCCGCCGTTGTACAGCGTGAGCGTGGTGGTGGGCGAGCGCGAGTCGATGAACAGCGCCGTGGGGCTCACCGTGACGGCCGCGGCGCGCGCGGAGGCGCCGAAGCAGAGGGCGAGCGCGATGCCCAGGATGCGGGCGATGGTGGTGCGGGTGCGGCTGGGGTTCAAGCTCTGTCTCCTGCGCTTCGTTCTCGGCCGCGGCGGGTGATGCCGCGCCCGTGGGGTGCTTCAGGTGCCCGTGTTCACCACGAGCAGGACCAGCGTGGTGGTGTACGTGCCCGCCTGCTGGTTGGCCGCTGGAAGAGCCGTGCCGCCCAGCAGCAGGCGCGTGGGCCCGGCGGCCGGGTCCAGCCGCACGCGGATCAGCTCCAGCGGGTTCACCGGCACCGGGGCCGACGAGGCGCTGTACAGCACCGCCGCGTCGTGCGGCCCGAAGCGGAGAGGGATGGTGGCCCCGCCCGGCGCCGTCATGGCCCGCGGCAGTTGGATCGACACGTCCAGCACGCCGCTGCCCGTGAGCAGGATCTCGGCCCGGCGGGCGGCGTCGCCCACCGCGATCTGCTCGGGGATGCCCGGCAGCATGGGCCCGAAGAGCAGCCCCTGCACCGGGACGGCCTCCATCGACGCCGAAGCGGGGGCCTGGGCAGTTGCCCCGCCCCCGCTCGCCCCCCATCCGAAGAGGAGGAGCAGGCCCGACGTGATCGTGCGCTGCATCCTCCCTCGTACCCTGCTGCCCGGCGTTGTTTCCGCCTGAGTTGGCGGTCGCGGTGATGCGGATCACGCCGTTGTACGTGCCGGGAACCGTGTTGGTCTGCGCGGCCGTGAGCGAGCCGTTGAAGATCACGTACTCGGTGCTGGTGCCGGTGGGCGCGGCCTGCGTGAGGACGGCCGTAGTGCCGGTGGCCGGCGCGCACGAGGTGAAGGCGGTCACGACCGCCGCGTTCGTCGGGCCCACGCCGCAGGTGAACGCCGGCTGCAGGGTGCCGCCGGCCGCGCTGGTCAGCTTGCCGGTGTTGGCGGCGTCCGGCAGCGTGAAGATCACGCCCACGTTGCGGTCGAAGCGGATGTAGCCGCTCGCGGTGGACGCGGTGCCGGGCGTGATCGCGCCGAAGTCCAGGTCCGACGACGTGCCGAAGGCGAACACCGTGCTGATGGTGGCGGTCGACTGGATCGAGCCGGTGACCTGCGCCGAGGCGAGGGTCGGGGCGGCGAGCAGGGCGGCGCCGAACACGGCGGTCAGGGCGAGCTTCTTCATCTGTGTACTCCTCGGGAGGGCGGTGGTGCTGCTGGAGCGGGCCGGGGGATTCCGCACGGCCTCGACGCTGCCTGGCGTCGAAGCGACGTCGGCTGGCATGGGATAGGGCAACCGGCGTGCCCGAACGCAATCTGCCGTAAGCGATTGCTACTGTGTCGTTTAGATCAATGGCCGGTCGGTGCGGAGCACGTCCGTGTTCCCGTTCGGGAACCGATGCTGTTCCCCGGCGGGAACCCACGCCTCCACGCGATCTGCGGAAGCGCCGGTTCGACCGAGGACGGGCCGACGGTGGAGCAGCGGGCGGCTGCATCCTCACTTCCGGAAATCCGGATCGGAGCTACGGATTCGGCAGATGCGGGATGGTCATCCGTGGAGAGGGTGTTCCCGAATGGGCGCGGGCTCTTCGGCGCGAGCGCATCTCACGTCATGGTCTTCCGCCTATCTCCCGAAATTCTGCCTATCTCCCGAAACGGGGACGGCAGATGAACAGCCGCGCCATTCATCTGCCGTCCTTCCCTTCGTTCCACCGTCGTTCGACCTTCGCGCTGTCGCTCGGGTCGCGTCAGCGGGTCTCGACCAGGCCTTCGACGAAGAGGGCGTTCTCGTCCTGCGTGTTGTAGAAGTGCGGGGAGACGCGCACGTAGTCGCCGCGGAAGTCCACGATCACGCCGCGCTCGGCCAGGCGGCGGACCGCGCCGGCAGCGTCCGGGTGCCGCACCATGACGATGCCCGAGCGCCGCGCCGGGTCGGCCGCGCCGCGAATCTGGAAGCCCTCGGCCCCGATCCGCGCGATCACGTCTTCCCGCAACGCCGCGATGCGCTCGAAGACGGCTGCGTGCCCCGCCTCGGCGAAGATCTCCAGGCCGGCGAGCGCGGTGTAGACGGTGGGCATGGCGGGCGTGCCCATGCTGAACCGCCCCGCATCTTCCCGGAACTCCAGCTCGTCCACGCGGAACTGGAACTGGTCGCGCGCCCCGAACCACGACGCGATGGTCGGCCGCAGCTCCGCGATGCGCTCCTGCCTGACCCACAGGAACGCCAGGCCGGGGCCGCCCAGCAGCCACTTCAGCGGCCCGCCCACGTACACGTCCGCCCCGCTCGCGCGCGGATCGACCGGAATCTGCCCCGCGGCCTGGTAGCCGTCGACGAGGAAGAGCGCGCCGGCCGCGTGCGCCGCGTCGGCGATGGGCTTCAGGTCCTGCACGTAGCCCGTGCTGTAGAAGACGTGGCTGGTGGCCACGATGGCCGTGCGCTCGTCGATGTACTCCGCCCACCGCTCGGCGGGGATGCCGATGCCGTCGTCGCTGGGCACGCGCACCACCTCCACGTCCGGCCGCGCGAGCCACTGGTAGACCAGGGTGGGGAAGTCCAGGTCCGCCACCACCACGCGGTTGCGCTTCGTGTAGTCGACCGACGACGCGATGGACGACAGCGCGGCCGACACGCTGGGTGACAGCCCGATCTCCATGTCGCGCGCGTTCCACAGCGCCGCCACCCGCCCGCGCAGCTCGGCGATGCGGCCCATCCACAGCTCGTACCAGGCGGATGCGCCCATGGTGTTCCACAGCCGCTGGTACTCGCCCAGGTAGCCCATGCCGCGGTTGCTCAGCGCCCCCAGCGAGCACGAGTTGAGGTACGTGTGCGTGCCCAGGATGGGGAACTCGGAGCGCCAGCGCTCCAGCTCCGCGTGCGGGATGGTGCTCATTCTGCGGACTCGGTGTTGAGCGTGGGTGCGGTGCCGGCGTTCAGCTGGTCCAGCGTGTCCACGGCGCGGCGCAGGTGCGGGATCACGATGGAGCCGCCCACCACCAGGCCCACCGAGAACGCCTCGAAGAACTCCTCGTCGGTCACGCCCTCTTCCTTGCACCGGACGATGTGGTACGTCACGCAGTCGTCGCAGCGCAGCACCATGGAGGCGACCAGGCCCAGCAGCTCCTTCGTCTTCACCGGCAGCGCGCCCTCTTCGTACGTGCGCGTGTCGAGCGCGAAGAAGCGCTTGATCTCCAGGTTGCCCGCTTCCAGGATGCGCTCGTTCATCCGCTCGCGGAAAAGGCGGAACTCGGAGAGTGTTTCGGACATCGCGTCGGCTCGGAAAGTTCGGGGCTTCGGGGGTGCTCAGGGTCTCACGCGGAGACGCGGAGAACGCGGAGAACAGCAGGAGGAGTTCATCCGGACCCCTGCTGGTTCACGCGGAGCAGTGAACGGGATGACGGCTCGTGGGCATTGACGATGCGACGGAGACCTTCTTTCATGGTCGGCGCGCCGAAGTTCACCAGCAGGCCAACCCTCATCCCTAGAAGGCGCAGATAAGTGAGGACCTGCTTCCCGTGAACGGGCGTCAGCTTCTCGACCGACTTCAGCTCCACGACGACGCGGCCTTCCACTAGCAGGTCGACGCGAAATCCTTCCTCGAACCGGATTCCCTCGAACTCGAACGATACCGGCTTCTGCCGCTCGGCTTGGAGACCCCTACGCTCCAGCATGCGGGCCAGCACAGCTTCGTATACGGACTCCAGCAGCCCCGGCCCGAGGTCGGTGTGGAGGTGATACGCCGCGTCTACGATCTGCTGGGTGATCTCGTCGATGTCGCGCATTCCGGCGCCTGGAATTGGGACGAAGTAGCGGTCTGCGCTCCCCTCCTGCCGTTCTCCGCGGCTCCGCGTCTCCGCGTGAGGCCCTGAACGTACGGCCCGCGACACCGCAGCCGAAAGAGGCGGGCACGCGGAAAACCGGCGGGTGTAGCAACGCGCATGACCCGCACAGCCCTGCCCATCCTGCCCTCAGCGCCTGCGCCCCTCATCGTAGCCGCACACCCGGCGAGCCCGGCTGCGGATCTCGCCGCTGTCTCCGCGCGCATCCGTGAGCGTGCGCGCGAGCTGGGCTTCTCCGCGGCGGGGATCGCGCCCGTGGGTCCCAGCGCGCACGGGGAGGCGTACGACCGCTGGCTGCGCGAGGGGATGAACGGCGAGATGGCCTACCTCGCGCGCGAGGATGCCGTCGCCAAGCGCCACGATCCCGGCGTGCTGGTCCCCGGCGCCCGGTCCGCCATCGTCCTCGCAACGAACTACTACTCGCCGGATGCGGACTCGGACACGCCCGCATCCGCCGATCCGTCTCGCGCCGTCTTCGCCCGTTACGCCCGCAACGACGACTACCACGACCTGCTGAAGAACCGGCTGGTCGCGTTCCAGGACTGGATCAACGCCGAGGTGCTTCCTGTGAGCGGTCGCGCGTACGTGGACACCGGCGCGCTGTTCGAGCGCGAGCTGGCGTCGCGGGCGGGGCTGGGCTGGTTCGGCCGCAACACGATGTTGATCCAGCCGCGGCGGGGATCGTACCACTTTCTCGGCACCATCCTGCTGGACGTGGAGCTGGACTACGACGCGCCCTTTGCCGCCGACCACTGCGGCACGTGCAGCCGGTGTCTCACCGCGTGCCCCACCGGCGCCCTCCTGGGCCGCGACGAAACGGGTGCGCCGCGGATGGATGCCCGCCGCTGCATCAGCTACCTCACCATCGAGCTGCGCGGCCCCATCCCCCGCGACCTCCGCCCGCTCATGGGCAACCGCATCTACGGCTGCGACATCTGCCAAGAAGTCTGCCCCTGGAACTCCTTCGCCGAGCCGACGGAGGAAGCATCGTTCATCCCCCGCTCCGGCGTGGACGGCGCGACGCTGATCGAACTGATGCGGATGACGCAGGAGGAGTTCAGCCGCCGATTCAAGAATTCGCCCGTGAAGCGGACGAAGCGGCGTGGGCTGCTGCGCAACGTAGCAGTCGCTCTCGCCAACTGGGGCTCTGCGGAGGCGGTGCCGGCGCTCGTCGGCGGGCTGAACGACGCCGAGCCACTGGTGCGGGGGCATGCGGCGTGGGCTCTAGGGCGCATCGGTGGCGAGACGGCGCGGGAGGCGTTGCGTGCCCGCTTGGCTGTCGAGGACGATGCGGGGGTCGTCTCGGAGATCACGTCGTCGCTCGAGAGCTGACGGCCGACCGGGAAGTACCGTGGCGCATCCGGCGCCGTACGGAGCGTGACCACAGCGGTCGTATGGTTGGCGCGCCGCATCCCCTCGATCAGCTCTACGACGATCAGCACGTCGAGCACCCACCAATCCAGCAACACACGTCGCTCCTCCAGGCCCACCTGCAGGACGGAAATTCCGCCCCCGGAACGTCGGCGGTGAGATGTCTCACGGAACGATTCGGTTGCGGATCGCTCCGGTCTTCTTCTCTCACGAATGTCGGCGTGTTATCAATTGATGTCGCCCATGGATCTTTATTGGACCATGGGCACTGAACCGTGCTGAGCCGCCCCGCTTCCAATTCACTTCGAACTCCGGAGATATTGCGATGATCAAGATCAAGCTGAGCCTCGACGACCTGTGCGTCGAATCGTTCACGACCTCGAGCGCGGGGCAGGACCAGGGCACCGTCTTCGGCCACGAAAAGACCGACACGACCTGCGGGGGCGTCACGGGATGCGGGCCGGAGTGCGATACGTGGTACGGGGTTGGAGCCTGCTCCGCGGACGACAACTGCGCCTCCGCGCCCCACGCCTACACTCCATGCGCGGGCTGCCCGGATACTGCCATCTGCGTGATCTGAGGGGGACGGCCGGCGGACGGGGCGAGTCGGCCGCCGCGTGAGATGAAGCCCGGCGCCGTTGCGATCGCGCCGGGTTTCGTGCGACGCTCACGACGAACGGCCTACCCTCATCCCTTGTATGGGTAGTGTCGGAGACCACGTCCTCGCTGGAGAGCCGACGTCCGGCCGGAAAGTAGCGTGGCGGCCGGTGCTGTCAGAAGTGTGACTACGGCGGTCCTGTGGCTAGCGACGGATCCCGTCCACGGCCGCGTCCGCCCGCATCCCCACGCTCCGGGATCACGCAACTGGGGCGCGAGACCGGGACACGTTTGACCCGATTAGTGTCTCATCGGTGCGGAGGGTGCCGCCGGTGTAACAGCTCGACAACCGCAAGCTCGTGCTGCACCCGAGGTTCTATCGATTCGTGGAAACGGCCGGAGTGGGGCGTGTGACTTGCTACAATGGCTGAAAGGGCGCGTTCGCGCCCGCACCATTCCGAGCGGCATTCAGGCCGGATTCCACCGCTCGACGCCCCGCTGCTCATCCCTGTCTTCGCCGCCACGCCAAGGCGATGATCACGCTGCTGATTGTCACCGCAGTGCGGTTCTACCGCGAGGGGCTGGCCGACGCGCTGTCGCGGCGGCCGGCGCTGAGCGTGGCCGCGACCGCCGCCGGCTACGACGAGGCACGGCGGCTGGCGGCGGCGCTGGAGCCCGACGTGGTGCTGCTGGACGCGGGGCTTCCCGGCGCGCGAGACCTCGTTTCCCGGCCGGGATGTACGGTGGTGGTGGACGTGGGCGACGACGAGAGCGAGGTAGTGGCCTGGGTGGAGGCGGGCGCGTCGGGGTACGTGCCGCGCGAGGCATCGCTGGACGATCTGGCGGCCACCGTGGAGCGCGCAGCCCGCGGAGAGATGCACTGCTCGCCCCGCATCACGGCATACATGCAGCAGCGGCTGAGCCAGCTCTCGCTATACGCGGGGCAGCGCATTCCGCCGTCGCACGCCGTCCAGCTCACGCTGCGCGAGCGGGAGATCGTGGAGCTGATCGGGCGCGGGCTGACCAACAAGGGGATCGCGCGCCACCTGGGGATCGAGGTGGCCACGGCCAAGAACCACGTACACAACATCCTGGGAAAGCTGCAGGTGGAGCACCGCGACGACGCGGCCGCCTGGCTCCGCCGCAATCCCTCCGGCTCCGCCCGGGTGGCGTAGTCCCCTCCGCCTCCGGCCGGCAATCTCCATCTCCCGGCACACCATCGGCCGGATCCGCGGCACCAAGCGGATCCGGCCGTCTGGTTCCGTCACGGGAGATGACATCGACGCGGGGCGCCATGGCGGCGCCCCGCGTCTTCGCGTTCGCCGGGCGCACGACGCCGGATGGGTAGCCGGCGGGATGGTCCGGACCGCAGGGTCCATTCCGCCGGGGCGAGCGGTGAACGAGCGTCCCTCCGGACCTTCTCCGCGCGGCCGTATGAGCCCCCCCGCCCGTTTCATCTTGGCCGTTCTCCCCCCGCTTCCTGCCGGCCTGCTGCGCGCGCTGGCGGCGGCAGACCCGCGCGTGGAGCTGGTGGGCGGGGCGGCCGACCTCGACGACGCGCGCGCCCTGCTGCGCGCCGAGCGCCCCGACGCCGTGCTGCTGGGAGCTCGAGACGACGCGCTGCCGCCCGGCGTGCCGGCGCTGCTGGAGGAGTTCCCGCGGCTGACCGTGGTGGTGTTCGGGCCCGGCGGCCGGCGCGCCGCCATCGCCGCGCTGCGGCTGCACGTGGAACGGCTGGACGACCCCGCGCCCGGGGAGCTGCTGGACGCCGTCCGCGCGGCCGCCGTGGCGCGCGCCTGGTTCCCCTTGGCCGAGGAGGACGCATCCCCCTCCGGTCCCGGCGGACAGGCGGAGGGCGGGGGGGGAGGTCTAGATCCCTCCCCGTCCGGTCCGGACCGCGCGGTCCATTCCGCCGCGGCGGGCGCCGGGGGAACTTCTCCACCGGGCACGCAGCCCGCTCCGGGCGCCACCGCCATCCGCGTCCTCCTTTCTCCGGCCCTTCTCGCCGCACCCATGCCGCCGACGGCCGCCACGCTCGCGTTCGACCAGGCAGTCCACGACATGCTGCGCGAGCTGAAGGAGAAGGTGCTCCAGGACCCGCCGCCCACGCCCCAGTCGAGCGTGGCGGCGGTGAGCGCGCGGGAGCGGAGCGTGGGGGTGGGAAACCGGAAGGGCGTGGACGTGCGCGACGGGTTCGTTCCCGGCGAGGTGTTCGGCGGCCGGGTGGAGGCGCTCGTGCGCTTCGAGCTGTGGACGAACGCCCCCGCCGGGCTGGCCCCGCTGACCACCGGCGTGCAGGAGCGGCTGCGCACCCGCCGCGACGAGCTGCGGCAGCTGGGGTTCCTGCGGCTGAGCCTGGCCGACACCACCCCCGCCGAGCCGGTGGGCGCCGACTGGCGGCAGAGCGTGCTGGCCGAGGTGCTGTACGAGTACGAGTACCGCGACGCCGACGACTCCGAGAGCCTGATCGTGGCCATCCCCGTGGACGTGGAGGAGCCGCCCGACGCCATGCGGATCACCGGCCGGCTGGCGCGCTGGGACCAGTTGCGCGCGCCCCCGCTGGCGGTCCGCGGCCCGGCGGCGGTGCAGGGGATCGGCGTCCTGGCCTTCGTCCCCGCCGCGGCCCCGGCGGGCGGGGTGACGGTGACGCGCACGTTCGACGGCGCGGCGGGCGCGCCCGGCCCGTTCACCGACCCCGCCGCCTTCCGCGCCTCCGTGACCGGGCCGGTGCCGGCCACGCGCCACGCGCGGCTCGCCTTCGCCACGCTGCAGGATTTCCTCGACGCCGCCGATCCCGCGGGCGCGGCCCTGGTGATGGGCGACTGGGACGAGGATTCGTCTCCCGATTCGTACGACGCGCGGTTGCTGGACATGGGCCCGGGAATTCGCCTGGCCTCGGCCGCCGACCGGCTGGAGGTGGCCTTCGCGGCCGCCGCGCTCGACCAGACCGCCGTGCTGTACCTGCGGCCGCTCCCGGACCCGCCCGCCTGACCCGCGTGCGGACGCCGGCCGCCCGGCCGATCCCCCTCAACCCGAGGATAGGCAGCCATGCCCGAGATGATTCTGCCCGGCGTCTACATCGAGGTGCGCCCGGAGGGGCTGATCGTCCCCGGCCAGATCTCGGTGGGGACCGTGGGCGTGGTGGGAACCGCGGCCAAGGGGCCCGTGGGCGTGGCCACGCTGGTGGGAAGCTACGCCGACGCCGTGCGCCGCTTCGGCGGCTACGACGCGTGGCGCGGCGGCACGCACGACGAGCTGACCCTGGTGCGCGCCCTCCAGCTGGTGTTCACCCACGGCGCCACCACCGTGTACGCGGTGCGCGTGGCCGGCGGGTCGTCGGCCAGCGCGTCGATCACCCTGGCCTCGGCGACGGGGAACACGGCGAAGCTCACCGCCAGGACGCCGGGCGAGTGGGCCAACGACCTGACGGTCAACGTGGCCGGCGCCGAGGAGTCGCCCGTCATCGAGAAGCGCTTCCACGGCAGCGACCTGCCCATCAGCCTCCCGCTCAAGCCGATCCAGAGCGCGCGCAACCGCGTGCAGCTGACCGAGGACCTGACCGGGATCAGCCGCGCGCTGCGGGTGGTGAGCGGCGCGGGCGCCGCCGCGGCGGGCGAGGCCAGGCTCGATCCCACCACGGGGGCGATGACCGTCGGCGACATGCTCCAGCCGAACGACGTGCTCGACGTCACCTTCCTGGCCGACAAGAGCAGCGCGGTGAAGGTGACGCTGCGGCTGGGTACGGCGCAGGAGATCTACACGGTGGTGGACGGGAACGACCTGGCCGACGACGTGAACGACGCCGTGGCGGGCTCGGCGTGGGTGACCGCCGCCGTGGCGGGGATGAGCCACCCCGAGGAGCCGCCCGCGCACACCGCGCCGGCGGGGGCGTTCGCGCCGCTGAAGGGGGGCGACAACGGCGCGGCGAACGCCGACTACCGCACCGGCGGGCTCGACCCGCTGCTGGCGGTGGACGTGCACATCGTGGTGGCGGCCGGGCAGGACGAGGGCTTCGGCGGCGCGCTGGCCGCGCACTGCGAGCAGGCGTCGACCGACCTGGTGAAGCGCGACCGCATCGCCGTCGTCGGCAGCGGCATCCGAAACCCGTCGCAG
>DASRQW010000524.1 GCA_035696245.1 Longimicrobiaceae bacterium
CCGTCCTTCGCACCACGTTCCGGCAGATGGACGGCCGCGCCGTGCAGGTCGTGTCGCCGGTCCCGTCCATCGGGCTGGACCCCATCGACCTTACGCAGCTGCCGGAAGACGAGCGCGCCGCCGAGGCACACCGCCTGGCGACGGAGCACGCGGCCGTGCCGTTCGACCTGGCCGCGGGCCCGCTCTTCCGCGTCCGCCTGGTCAAGGTCGCGGACAACCAGCACGTGCTGCTGATGAACATGCACCACGCCGTGAGCGACGGGTGGAGCATGGGCGTGCTGCGCCGCGACCTGGGCGCCCTGCTCGCCGCGGAGACGGCGGGCGTGGAGCCGGAGCTTCCGCCGCTGCCGGTCACGTACGCCGACCACGCCCGCTGGCAGCGCGAGTGGCTGACCGGCGCCGCGCTGGAGCGGCAGGTGGGCTACTGGAAGCGCAAGCTCACCGGCGCCCCCGCCGTGCTGGAGCTTCCGACCGACAAGCCGCGCCCCGAGGTGCAGACGCACGCCGGCGATGTGGCAGGCGCGCTGCTCCCGCGCGACCTGGCCGACGCGCTGAACGACCTGGCGCGCCGCGAGGGATCCACGCTGTTCATGGTCCTGCTGGCCGCGTTCAAGGTTTTGCTCGCGCGCTACGCCGGCCAGGCGGACGTCGTCGTCGGCACGCCCATCGCCGGGCGCACGCAGGCCGAGACGGAGGGGCTGATCGGCCTCTTCCTCAACACGCTCGCGCTGCGCACCGACCTCTCCGGCGACCCGACCGCGCGCGAGGTGCTGGCGCGCGTCCGCGAGACCACGCTGGGCGCGTACGCCCACCAGGAGGTGCCGTTCGAGAAGCTGCTGGAAGAGGTGCAGCCGGAGCGCAGCCTCAGCTACACGCCGCTCTTCCAGGTGCAGTTCAACCTGCTGAACTTCGCGGACGGCCCGGCCGAAGGCGGCGGCGTGGGCATGCACGACTTCGGCTCGCACGCGGCGCCGGAGGCCAAGTTCGACCTCAACCTGTACGCGCAGGAGAGCGCCGAGGGCGTGGAGCTTACGCTCATCTACAACACGGACCTCTTCGAGCGCGAACGGATGCTGGAGGCGCTGGGCCACCTGGGCACGCTGCTGGCCGGCATGGCTGCGGACCCGGAGCGCCGCGTGAGCGAGCTGGACCTGCTCACGGAAGATGAACGGCGGGCCCGCGCCGCCCTCCACAACACCGTGACGGTCGATGCGCCGTTCACCGCCTGGACGCCGGACGACATCGACCAGACCATCCACGGCCGCTTCGCCCGTGTCGCCGCGGAGAACGCGGACCGCGTCGCCATCCGCACGCGGCGGCACACGTGGACGTACGCGGAGCTGGACGCCGCGGCGGACGCCGTCGCCCGCGCCATCCTCGCCACCGCCTCGCCCGCTGCGGAGCGCGTGGCCCTGCTGTTCGAGCACGACGCGCCGATGATCGCGGGAATCCTGGGCGCCCTGCGCGCGGGCAAGACGTACGTGCCGCTCGATCCCACGTACCCGCGCGAGCGCGTCGCCTACATCCTCGCGGACTCGCAGGCGGGCGCGCTCGTGACCAACGCGCGCAACCTGGTCCTCGCGCACGAGCTTGCCGCGGGCGACGTGCCTGTGCTGGACGTGGACGGCTTCGCAAATCAGTTGGCCCAGCCAACGCAGTTCTTCCCTCTCCCGCTTGCGGGGGACGGGCCGGGGGAGGGGGCACCCCTTCAGCACGCCACCATCTCTCCCGACGCGCCGGCGTACATCCTCTACACGTCCGGCAGCACGGGCGAGCCGAAGGGCGTGGTACAGGCGCACCGCAACGTGCTGCACTTCATCCGCGCGTACACCAACAACCTGCACATCTCTGCGGATGACCGGCTGACGCTGTTCTCGTCGTACACGTTCGACGCTGCGGTCATGGGCATCTACGGCGCGCTGCTGAACGGCGCCACGCTCTGCCCGTTCGACTGGAAGGAAGAGGCGGCGGCCGGGCTCGCGGAGTGGATGCGCGCCGAGGGCATCACCATCTACCACAGCACCCCCACCGTCTACCGCCACCTCATCGGCTCGCTGGCCGGGGGCGAGGTGCTGGATTCGGTGCGCCTCGTCGTCATGGGCGGCGAGGAGGTGCAGCGGCGTGACGTGGAGCTCTGGCGGCGGCACTTCGGGCCGCGCTGCGTCTTCATCAACGGCCTGGGCCCCACCGAATCCACCGTCACGCTGCAGAACTTCATCGGCCGCGACACGGCGGTGGAGCGCACGTCCGTCTCCGTCGGCTTCCCGGTCGCGGAGACGGAGGTCGTCCTCGCCACGCCGCTCGGCGAGCAGATCGCGGTGTACGGCGCGGGCGAGATCACCATCCGCAGCCCGCACGTGGCCCTCGGCTACTGGCGCAAGGCTGAGGCGACCGACGCCGCATTCGGGGTCTCGGGAGATGGGCGGACGCGCATCTACCGCACGGGTGACCTCGGTAGAAGGCTGCCGGACGGCGGGATCGAGTACCTGGGCCGCAAGGACTTCCAGCTCAAGATCCGCGGCCACCGCGTGGAGGCGGGCGAGGTGGAGACCGCCCTGCGCGCCCACCCCGCCGTGCGCGACGCCGTCGTCGCCGGGCGCGACGACCGCACCGGCGGCAAGCGCCTCGTCGCCTGGCTCGTCCCGGAGGACGGCGCGGAGATCGACGCCGCGGAGATGCGCGACTTCGCGCGGGGGCGGCTGCCGGAGTACATGGTGCCCTCCGCGTTCACGACCGTAGATGCGTTCCCGCTCACGCCCAACGGCAAGGTGGACCGCCGCGCCCTGCCCGAGCCGGAGGAAGCCGCGGGCTCGCCCACCGGCGAGCACGTCGCGCCGCGTACGCCGACCGAGGAAGTGCTCGCCGGCATCTGGTCCGCCGTGCTCGGCATCGAGGAGCTTTCGGTGGATGCGGACTTCTTCGCGCTGGGTGGCCACTCGCTGCTCGCCACGCAGGTCGTCTCCCGCATCCGCGAGGCGTTCCGCGTGGAGCTGCCGCTGCGCGCGCTCTTCGAGGCGCCCACGGTGGCCGCGCTCGCCGCCCGCGTGGACGCCGCCGTCGCCCAATCTGACGGCGGGACCGAGCTTCCGCCGCTCGTCCCGCAGGATCGCGGGGAGCTCGTGCCGCTGTCGTTCGCGCAGGAGCGGCTCTGGTTCGTCGAGCAGCTTCTGCCCGGCACCAGCACGTACGTGATGCCCGCCGCGCTCCGCCTGGCCGGACCGGTGGACGTGGCGGCGACGGAGAAGGCAATCGGCGAGATCCTGCGCCGCCACGAAGTCCTCCGCGCCCGCTTCGTCCGGACGCCCGAAGGCGTGATGCAGACGTTCGATGCGTGGCGCCCCTTCCACCTCGCCGTCACCGACCTCTCCGCGCTCGATCCGGACGCGCGCGAGGCGGAGGCGATGCGCCTGGCCAGCGAGCACGCGCAGACGCCGCTGGACCTGGAACAGGGCCCGCTCTTCCGCTCCGAGCTCCTGCGGCTGGGCGAGAACGAGCACGTGCTGCTCATCGCCGCGCACCACGCCGTGAGCGACGGGTGGAGCAGCGGCATCCTCTTCCGCGAGCTGTTCGCGCTCCAGCAGGCGTTCGCCGCGGGGCAGGAATCCCCGCTGGCGCCGCTGCCGGTGCAGTACGCGGACTACGCGCTGTGGCAGCGCTCGTGGCTGCACGGCGACGAGCTGGAGCGGCAGCTCGGCTACTGGCGCGAGCACCTTCGTGGCGCGCCGGGCGTGCTGGAGCTGCCCACCGACCGGCCGCGCCCGCCGGTGCAGACCTTCCGCGGCAGCAACCTGTGGTTCTCGCTGCCGGACGAGCTGGTGCGCCGCGCCCACGACCTGAGCCGGCGCGAGGGCGCCACGCTGTTCATGACGCTGCTGGCCGCGTGGCAGGTGCTGCTGGCGCGGTACAGCGGGCAGGAGGATGTCGTAGTCGGCACCACCATCGCCAACCGCACCCGCCGCGAGGTGGAGGGGCTGGTGGGCTTCTTCGCCAACACGCTGGCGCTGCGCGGCGACCTGGGCGGCGACCCCGCCTTCCGCGACGTGGTGCGCCGCGCGCGGGAAAGCACGCTGGGCGCCTACGCGCACCAGGACCTGCCGTTCGAGAAGCTGGTGGACGAGCTGGACGTGGGCCGCAGCCTCAGCCACTCGCCCGTGTTCCAGGTGATGTTCGTCCTCCAGAACGCGCCCACCGGCCCGGCCGCATCTCCGTCCTCCGACGCCGCTTCGGCCGATGAAGGCGGGACGGTGCAGGCGGGGATGCAGGCGGCGGAGTACGGCAAGGCGAAGTTCGACGTCACGCTCACCCTCACCGAGACGGGCGGCGGGCTGGTCGGCTCGCTCGAGTACAACACCGACCTGTTCGACGAGGCGACGATGGCGCGGTTGGCCGGCCACTTCGCCGCCGTGCTCGACGCGGGGACGATGGATGCGGCGCAGCCCATCTCCCGTCTGCGCCTGCTGGACGACGCGGAGCGCGCGCTGGTGTTGGACGAGTGGAACGCCACGGAGCGCGGCTACCCCACCGATCTGCGCATCCACGACCTGTTCCAGGAGCAGGCGATGCGCACGCCGGACCGCGTCGCGCTCGTCCATGACGCGGAGGCGCTGACGTATGCGGAGCTGAACGCGCGCGCCAACCAGCTCGCCCGCCATCTCCGGTCGCTGGACGTGGGGCCGGAGACGCTGGTCGCGGTGTGCATGGAGCGCACGCCGGAGATGATCGTCGCCCTGCTCGCGGTGCTGAAGGCGGGCGGCGCGTACGTGCCGGTGGACCAGAACTACCCGGCCGAGCGCATCGCCTACATGCTGAACGACACGCAGGCGCCCGTGGTGCTCACCCAGGCCCGCGTCGCCACGAATCTCCCGGCCACGCAAGCCACTGTCGTTTCGGTAGATGCGGATTGGGACGAGATCGCGAAGCACGTCGTCGAGAACCTCTCGGTCCATGTGCGGCCGGAGAACGCGGCATACGCCATCTACACCTCCGGCTCCACGGGCCGGCCGAAGGGCGTCCACATCGAGCACCGCAGCACCGTCGCGCTCCTCCACTGGCTGCGCGAGGCGGTGACGGACGAGGAGCGCTCGTCCGTCCTCGGCTCCACGTCCATCTCGTTCGACGTGTCCATCGCGGAGATCTTCGGGACGCTCTGCTGGGGCGGGAAGCTCGTCCTGGTGGAGAATGCGCTGTCGCTGGCGGAGCTTCCCGGTGGAACGGACATCCGCCTCGCTTCCATGGTCCCCAGCGCCGCGGCGGAGCTGCTGCGGATGGGCGGCATCCCATCCACCGTGCGCTCGCTCAACCTCGGCGGCGAGCCGCTGCCGAACGCGCTGGCGCAGGGCCTCTACGCGCTCGACCACATCGACAAGGTCCTGAATCTGTATGGACCTACGGAAGATACGACGTACTCCACGTTCTCCGTCGTGGAGCGCGGCGGGCCGAAGGTGTACGTCGGCCGTCCCGTGGCGAACACGAAGAGCTACGTGCTGGACCGCAACCACCAGCCGGTGCCCGTCGGCGTTCCCGGCGAGCTGTACCTGGCGGGCAGCGGGCTGTCGCGCGGCTACCTGAACCGCCCCGCGCTCACCGCCGAGCGCTACGTCCCCAACCCGTTCTCGTCCCAGCCGGGCGCGCGGATGTACCGCGTGGGCGACCTCGTTCGCTACCTGCCGGACGGGACCATCGAGTACCTGGGGCGCCTGGACCACCAGGTGAAGATCCGCGGCTTCCGCATCGAGACGGGCGAGATCGAAGCGGTGCTCGCCGCGCATCCCTCCATCGAATCCGCCGCCGTCATCGCGCGGGAGGACGTGCCGGGAGACAGACGGCTCGCCGCGTACCTCGTCGCCGAGGCGGGGCGCGAGGTGCCCCCGGTCGCCGACCTGCGAGCGTACTTGAAGGCGCACGTGCCGGAGTACATGGTGCCGTCGGCGTTCGTGACGCTAGATGCGCTGCCTCTCTCGCCCAACGGCAAGGTGGACCGCCGTGCGCTGCCGGTCCCGGAAGCAGCGTCGGGGGCGGAGTACGTGGCGCCCTCCACCGCCACCGAACGCGAGCTTGCGGCGCTGTGGGCCGACCTGCTGCACGCCGGTCGCGTGGGCGCGCACGACAACTTCTTCGAGCTGGGCGGCCACTCGTTGGTCGCGACACAGCTCGTGAACCGCCTGCGCGACGCGCTGGGCGTGGAGCTGCCCCTCCGCACCGTCTTCGAGGCGCCCACCGTCGCCGAGATGGCCGCCCGCATCGACACCGCGAAGGCCGATGCGGTCGCGGTCCCGCAGCACCCCAAGCTGTCACGCATCGCCCGGGACGCCCGCCGCGCGCACCTCGAAGGCGGGGAGCAGGTACACGCCGCGGAAACGCCGTCCGAATCTGCATCTGCCGAATCCGCATCCACCGAAGTCCCATCGGCCGAATCCGCCGCGCCGCTGTCGTTCGCGCAGGAGCGGCTTTGGTTCACGGACCAGGTCGCCGCGTCCGGATCGGCATACACCATCCCGCTCGTGCTCACGCTGGGCGGCGCGCAGCCGGAGGTGATGGAGGCCGCGATCCGCGAGATCGTGCGCCGCCACGAGCCGCTGCGCACCACCTTCCGCGAGGTAGACGGCCGCCCGGTGCAGGTCATCGGCAGCGCGGAAGATTTCGAGCTGCCGTTCATCGACCTGCGCGCCGTGCCGGAAGATGAACGGCCGTCGGCACTCTCCGCCGCCGTCGCGGAGCAGACCGGCCCGCCGTTCGACCTGGCGCGCGGCCCGCTCTTCCGCGGCGCGCTGATCCAGACGAGCGACGCGGACCAGGTGCTCGCGCTCGCCATGCACCACATCGTGAGCGACGGCTGGTCGGTGGGCGTGATCCAGCGCGAGATCAACGTGCTGTACACGGCCTTCGCCGCGGGCGCGCCGTCGCCGCTTCCGCCGGTGCCGCTGCGGTACGCCGAGCACGCCGTCCGCCAGCGCGAGTGGCTGACGGGCGACGAGCTGGACCGGCAGCTCGCGTACTGGAAGCAGGCGCTGGCGGGCGCGCCGGAGGTGCTGGCGCTGCCCACGGACAGGCAGCGCCCGGCGGTGCAGACCTTCGCGGGCGGCACGGCCACGGTGGTGCTGCCGCGCGACCTGAGCGACGGGCTGGGCGCCGTGGCGCGCGAGGAGGGCGCCACGCTGTTCATGACGCTGCTCGCCGCGTACGCCGTGCTGTTGGGCCGCTACAGCGGGCAGGACGACGTGGTGGTCGGCTCGCCCACGGCCGGGCGCAACCGCTCGGACCTGGAGGGGCTGGTTGGCTTCTTCGTCAACAACCTGGTGCTGCGCGCGGACCTGTCCGGCGACCCCTCGTTCCGCGAGCTCGTTCGGCGTGCGAAGGAGACGACGCTGGGCGCCTTCGCGCACCAGGACCTGCCGTTCGAGAAGCTGGTGGACGAGCTGAAGGTGGAACGCAGCCTCAGCCACACGCCTGTCTTCCAAGTGCTCTTCAACCTGCTCGGCGCGCAGACGGGTGCCGTGGGCGCGGGCACGGCCGAGGGCGAGATGACGGCGCAGGAAGGCGGCGCCGCCAAGTACGACCTGTCGCTCGCCGTGCAGGAGACGGCGCAGGGCATCACCGCGTCGCTCAACTACAACGTGGACCTGTTCGACGCGGCCACCGTCCGCCGCATGCTGGCGCACTTCCACACGCTCCTCGCGGGCGCCACGGCGGACCCGGACGCGCCCATCTCGCGCCTGCGCCTCACGGATGCGGACGAGCGTGGTCGCGTGCTCGCGATGGGCACGGACGCGCGGCGCGACTTCCCGTTCGCCGCCATCCACCGGCTGTTCGAGGCGCAGGCCGCCAACACGCCGGACGCCGTGGCGCTCGTGCACGCGGCGGAGGCGCTGTCGTATTCGGAACTGAACGCGCGCGCCAACCAGCTCGCGCACCATCTCCGGTCCCTCGGCGTCGGCCCCGAATCACTCGTCGGCGTCTGTATGGAGCGCAGGCCCGAAATGATCATCGCGCTCTTCGCAGTCCTCAAGGCAGGCGGCGCATACGTCCCGCTTGATCCGGCCTATCCGGCGGATCGCATCGCCTACATGCTGGAGGATTCGCGTGCTGCGGTCGTGCTGACGCAGTCGTCGGTCGCCGCGCATCTCCCATCCACCGAAGCCGTTGTGGTCTCGGTAGATGCGGATTGGGAGAAGTTCTCCCATCTGCCGACCGACAACCGCCCGGTAGATGTGCGGCCGGAGAACGCCGCGTACGCCATCTACACGTCTGGATCGACGGGCAAGCCGAAGGGCGTGCAGATCGAGCACCGCAGCACGTCCGTTCTGCTGCACTGGCTGCGGGAGGCCGTGACCGACTCGGAGCGCTCGGCGGCACTCGGCTCCACGTCCATCAGCTTCGACGTGTCCATCGCGGAGATCTTCGGGACGCTGTGCTGGGGCGGGAAGCTCATCCTGGTCGAGAACGCGCTCTCGCTTGCGGAGCTTTCGGTAGATGCGGGCGTGCGCCTGGCGACGATGGTGCCTTCAGCGGCGGCGGAGCTGCTGCGGATGGGCGCGATCCCATCTACCGTGCGCACCTTCAACCTCGGCGGCGAAGCGCTGCCGAACGGGCTGGCGCAGGGCCTGTACGCGCTCGGCCACGTGGACAAGGTGCTCAACCTGTACGGGCCGACGGAGGATACGACCTACTCCACGTGGTCGCGGGTGGAGGACGGCGGCGCGAAGGTCTACATCGGCCGCCCGGTCGCGAACACGCAGGCGTACGTGGCGGATGCGAGCCTCCAGCCGGTGCCGATCGGCGTCCCCGGCGAGCTGTACCTTGCGGGCGACGGGCTCGCCCGCGGCTACCTGAACCGCCCCGCTCTCACGGCGGAGCGGTTCATCCCCGACCCGTTCGCGGCCGAGCCGGGTGCGAGGATGTACCGCGTCGGCGACCTTGTGCGCTGGACGGACGCCGGCGTGCTCGACTACCTGGGCCGTCTGGACCACCAGGTGAAGATCCGCGGCTTCCGCATCGAGACGGGCGAGATCGAGTCCGCGCTCACCCGGCACCCGGCCGTACAGGCCGCCGCTGTGATCGACCGCGAGGACGCTCCGGGGGACCGGCGCCTCGTCGCGTACGTCGTGACCGCGGCGGACGTGGAGGTCACCATCGCCGAGCTGCGGGCGCATCTCAAGGCGTCGCTGCCGGACTACATGGTCCCGTCCGCGTTCGTGGGGCTGGATGCGCTGCCGCTTACGCCCAACGGCAAGCTGGACCGCCGCGCGCTCCCCGCCCCGCAGCACGACGCGGAGGCGGAATTCGTGGCGCCGCGCACGGACACGGAGGTGCAGCTCGCCGCGCTCTGGGCCGAGCTGCTGCACGTGGAGCGCGTGGGGGTGAACGACAGCTTCTTCGAGCTGGGCGGCCACTCGCTGATCGCCACGCAGCTCACCACGCGCGTGCGCAACCGCATGGGCGTGGAGCTGTCGCTGCGCACCGTCTTCGAGGCGCCCACGCTGGGCGAGATGGCCGCCCACATCGACGCCCACCGCCCCGCCAGCGACGAGCCCGCACCCGCCGCGCGCACGAGCCGCATCACCCGCCAGGACCGCCGGGGGACGCGGCCGGGTGGAGGGTGACAACGGCCCTCTCCCCCGCTCGTTCCTCGCTGCCCCCTCTCCCAAAACTGCCTGGGAGAGGGGGCGGTGGTGGCGCAGGTGGAAGCGGAGGCGTGGACCCCGGCCCCCTCGGAGGGATCTTGCTCGATGATGTAGAAAACGGAAGGGGCCGGCTCCGCGCGGAGCCGGCCCCTTCTGGTCCATCTGCCATCTGTGCCGATGCGGCTACATCACGCCGAGCAGGCTCCTGGCGCCGGTGCCCTCGGGAACCAGCTCGATCATCCAGTCGTTCTTACCGGGGGCCGCGCGCCCGAATCCCAGCGGTTTCACACCCGCTGTACCCGCACACCCTCCCGCCCAGCCTCGAACAAGCTCCCTCCCCCAGGCAGGTTTGGGGGAGGGCTGGGGAGGGGGCCCCTCGCCGCCTCAATCGAACCACCGGCATCGCCTTACCCCTCGGCCACCTCCCACGGCCGCGACCCGCTGCGGGTTCGGTCCAGCGCGTCGCGCATGAGAAGCGCGTGGTAGTTCACCTCCGGCTCGCCGGGCTCCGGCCGCCGCTGCACGTAGCGCCCGTCCGCCCGCAGCTCCCACGAGAGCCGGTTGTCCAGCAGCGCATAGTGGAGGATCTGCACCAGCCGCTCCTGGAGCGCGGGGTTCAGCACCGGCACCACGGCCTCCACGCGCTCGGCCAGGTTGCGGTGCCGCCAGTCCGCGCTGCCGATGAAGATCTCCGGCTCGCCGCCGTTCTGGAAGTAGTAGATGCGGTCGTGCTCCAGGAATCGCCCCACGATGCTGACCACGCGGATGTTGTCGCTGTAGCCGCGCACCCCGGGCCGCAGCCGCGAGTGCCCGCGCACGATCAGGTCGATCTGCACGCCCGCGCGGCTGGCGCGGTACAGCTCCTGGATGATGCCGAAGTCGTCCAGCGCGTTCAGCTTGGCGATGATGCGCCCCGTGCCGCCGCTCTCCTGCACCTGCACCTCGCGGCGGATGCGCTCCTCGAACACCCGCCGCATGTCGCGCGGGGCCACCACCACGCGCGAGTACTGCTGGTCCGGCGCGTACCCGGTGAGGAAGTGGAAGAGGTTGACCATGTCGAAGCCGATGGCCGGGTCGCACGTCAGCAGCCCCAGGTCGCTGTAGAGCCGCGTGGTGCGCGCGTGGTAGTTGCCCGTGCCGATGTGGCAGTACGTGCGCGGCCGCCCCTCCTCGTAACGCACCACCAGCGTGACCTTGCTGTGCGTCTTGAGGCCCACCAGGCCGTAGGTGACGTGCACGCCCGCATCCTCCAGCACCTCGGCCCACTGCATGTTGTTCGCTTCGTCGAAGCGCGCGGTGACCTCCACCAGCACGGCCACCTGCTTGCCGCGCTCGGCCGCCCGCAGCAGCGCCTTCACGATGGGCGAGTTGTTGCCCATGCGGTAAAGCGTCTGCTTGATGGCGAGCACCGCGGGGTCATCGGCCGCCTCGTCCACCAGCCGCTGCACGCTGGCCGAGAACGAGTCGTACGGGTGGTGCACCAGGATGTCCTCGCGGCGGATGATGGCGAAGATGTTCCGCTCCTCCTCCGTCTCGCCCTCGTGCTGGAACGCCGTGGGCACCACCGGCTCCCACGGGTCGAAGCGGTGGGCCGGCACGTCCAGGTCCGCCAGCTCCATGCAGTCCGACGGGGCGATCAGCCCGCCCATCTCGTACACGTCGTCGTCCCGCAGCTCCAGCTCGCGGGCCAGCATGGCGCGCACCTGCTGCGGCATGCCCGCGTCCACCTCCAGCCGCACCACCGGCGCGAACCGCCGCTCGCGAAGCTCTTCGCTGATCACCGCGAGCAGGTCTTCCGACAGGTCCTCGTCCTCCTTCTCCACCGCGGCGCTGCGGGTGATGCGGAAGGCGTGCACGCTCTCCACCTGCATGCCGGGGAAGAGCGAGGCCACGTTCGCCTGGATCACCTGCTCCACCGGCACGAAGTGGAAGCGCGCGAACGACTCCGGCACCGCCAGCCACCGGCCCTGCGCCGCGGGCACCTTGATGCGCGCGAAGTGCACCGTGTCGCGCGCCGCGTGGCGCATGAGCACGGCCAGCGACAGGCTCAGGTTGGAGATGAAGGGAAACGGGTGCCCGGGGTCCACCGCCAGCGGCGTGAGCACGGGGTAGATCTGGTCGCGGAAGTGCTGGCTGAGCGCCTGCTGCTGCGGCGGCCGCAGGTCGCCGTAGTCCGACACCACCAGCTCCGCCTCGCCGCGCAGGCGGGGCTTCAGGTCGCGCTCCCACGTCTCCGTCATGGCCTGGTGCATCTGCTGGGCGGCCGTGCGGATCAGGCGCAGCTGGTCGGCCCGCCCGTCGCGCGACATGGACAGCAGGCCCGCCGTCTCCTGCCGTTTCAGGCCGCCCACGTACTTCTGGAAGAACTCGTCCAGGTTGGCCGCCGTGATCGCCACGAAGCGCACGCGCTCCAGCAGCGGCGTGCGCGGGTCGCGGGCCTGCTGCAGCACCCGCCAGTTGAAGTCCAGCCAGCTCAGCTCGCGGGAGAAGTACAGCGACGGGTGGTCCAGCTCCGCCCCGTCCGGCACCGGGTTGAGCGCCACGGCGGCAGGGGTGATCCAGGGGATCGCCGCCTCGGCGCGCGGCGCGGTGTGCTCCTCCGTGGACATGCGTTTCGTTCGGGCTGGGGTAACTCGGACCGCGTACGGCAGATGCGCGGCGTTTCGGAAGATGCGCGGCGGCGGCGCGTCTCCCTCACCACTATACGCCGCGGCGTGCGGCGGCGACACCCGCCCGCTGTAACGGATTCCGCCCGCCCGCATGCGTCCGCCGTCCACGGCTCCGCGCCTTCGGGGCGCACACTGCGGTCGCACGCTCCCCCGAAACAAGGCTCACGCGGAGGCGCGGAGCCGCGGAGAACTGCGGGAGCGCGAGATGTTCTCCGCGTCCTCCGCGGCTCCCCGTGAGACCCGTTTGCGGGAGACGTGTGAAAGAGGCCGAGACTGTAGATGATATGAGATGCAGTTTCGTCGATCGAAGGCAGACAGGGTGTAGATCGCGCGCACGCGTACGTTTCGCCTCAACCTGCTCGCGCGCATCGTTTTCGGCCGCTTCGGGGGTGAAACACTTGCCCGGATGGCAGCCGTTCGTTTATTCTTCCGGTCCGCTACGCGAAAGCCGCACCTTTTTGGCCGCCGCCGCGCCCCCTCCTCCCCCGCCGCCGCCCTCCGCGGCCGGCACCGGTGCCCGTCCCCGGCCCCGCATCTCCAGGAGTTCCCATGGCAGACGACCACGCCCTCTACCTTGCCGGCCACACCTCGCTCCGCAAGCAGCTCCTGCGCGAGTGCGAAGAGATGGCCGAGTACGCGCTGAACACCGGCCGCCGCGTGCCCGGCGCGACCCTCCAGGTCATCCAGGACGCCATCACCGCCAACGAGTCGGGCGCCCCCATCGCCTCGGACGAGCTGCGGAAGCTGGGCGTGGCGCACGACTCGCTCTCCAAGCTGGTGCTGCCCGCCACGCCGTACTGCTTGGTGCTGATGGACGACGACAGCAAGCAGGGCGGCAGGCTCGGCTTCCTGGGCCCCGTCCCGCTGGTGCGGCGCATCATGGTGGTGGCCATCGTCTCGCTGATTGCGTTCGTGTGGCTCAGCACCAGCAAGGACGTGACGCCCGACTACGCGGACAAGATCGGCGGCGCGCTGCACGGCAGCGGCGTGGCGCTGCTCCTGAACGAGCTGTTCTACATGTCCGCGGCGGCGCTGGGCGGCTCGTTCACGCTGCTGTTCCAGATGAACCAGTACATCGTGCAGCGCAACTACGACCCCAAGTACGAGGCGTCGTACTGGATCAAGCTGGTGCTGGGCGTGATCGCCGGTCTCTTCGTGGTCACGCTGGTGCCGCTGAGCGCCGAGAACAGCTTCGCGGCGCCCACGCTGGCCATGCTGGGCGGCTTCTCCGCATCGGCCGTGTACCGCATCCTGAACCGCCTGGTGCAGACGATGGAGTCGATGGTGCAGGGCGACGCCAAGGAGATGCTGGCCAACCGCGAGGCCGCCGCCAAGCTGCGCGCCACCGACGAGATCGCGCAGAACCGGATGAAGCTGGCCGCCAACCTGGTAACGCTTCAGCAGCAGCTCACGGCCGGCGGCGACAGCGAGGAGGTGAAGGCGCGCCTGGACCACATCCTCCGCTCGCTGGTACCCGAGAGCGCGGACGACCTGCCCCCCCCCCCC
>DASRQW010000525.1 GCA_035696245.1 Longimicrobiaceae bacterium
GTAGAAGCCCTTCCAGTCGCCCCGCTCGGCGAAGCCCGATGCCCGCGCGCGGTCGAGCGCAGCCAGCGCCGCCGCGCGCGCGTCCGTCTCCGTCGTCGCCTCTCTCCGTCTCCGCATAAAGCGGCGGACGAGATACGCGACGAGCAGGATCAGCAGCAGCGCGGCGAGCGCGATCGCGGCGATGAGAAGCGTGTAGCTCACCGCGCGCGCATCGTCCAGCACGTCCTTGGCAGGTTTGGGCCGCAGCCCCGCCGTGTCCGCCGGGAGCACGGAGCGGACGGCTGGCAGCGCGAGCCCGTAGCCCATCGCCAGCGACGATCCGTCCGCGCGCGTGACCGCCAGCTTCACCGTTGCGGGCGGCAGCGGAAGCGAGTCCGCGCGCCAGGCGACCAGCGGGATCGCGACGGACCACCGCGTCCGAGCGCTGTCCAACGGCTGGACCGCGACGGAGTCTGTGAGCTGGTACGCATCGCTGTCGGGAGATGCGACGCGGGCCGAGAGCGTCGCGCCCGCGGGCACGGTGACGCGCGCCAGGGAGCGGAACGGCTGTCCGACCGTCACCGTGTCCGGCGTCACGCCCGCCGCGACGTGCACGCTCGTGTCCGCCGCCTGCGCGCGCGCCTCCGTCGAGAGGAGCGCGGGGGATGCGAGCAGCGCCGCGGCGGCGAGGAGCGGACGAAGATGGCTGCTCATCGGCGGAGGCGGCTTTCGCGGCGACGGAAGAAGGCGAGCAGCGGCGCGGACCATGGCGTGTCCGTCCTCAGCTCCACCTCGTCCATCCCCAAGCGCCGGAAGAGGCTGCGCGTCCTCGCCCGCTCCTCGTCCACCGACTCCGCAAACGCGCGGCGGACGGACGGATTGCTGGAATCCACCGTCACGCGCTCTCCCGTCTCCGGATCGACCACGCGCAGCAGGCCGGCGTCGGGAAGATCCACGTCCGCCGGGTCGGTGAGGGAGATGGGGATCACGTCGTGGCGGAACGACGCCGTGGCCATCGCCTTCTCGAACGGCGCCGCATCTCCCGAAACCTGGAAGTCGCTGAGCAGGAAGATGATGGACCGCGACCGGAGCAGCCGCGTGGCGTACGCGACCGCCGCGGCGAGGTCGGTCCCGGAGCCCGCCGGCTCGAACGCCAGCAGATCGCGGATGAGGCGCAGCACGTGGCGGCGGCCCTTCCGCGGCGGCACGAAGGCCTCGATGCGGTCGGTGAAGACGAGCAGGCCCACCCGGTCGTTGTTGCGCACGGCGGACATCGCCAGCGTGGCCGCGACCTCGGCCACCAGCTCGGACCGGAACCGGCCCCGCGTGCCGAACCGCTGCGAGCCGGAGAGGTCCACGGCGAGGAGCACCGTCAGCTCGCGCTCCTCGATGTACTTCTTCACGTACGTCTCGCCCGTCCTGGCGCTGACGTTCCAGTCGATGGTGCGCACGTCGTCGCCCGGCAGGTACTCGCGCACCTCCACGAACTCGATGCCCTGGCCCTTGAAGACGGAGTGGTACTCGCCGCTGAAGCGCGAGGTGACGAGACCTCGCGTGCGCAGCTCGATGCGGCGCACCTGGCGCAGCACGTCGGCCAGCGCGTCGTCGCTGCGCGGCGGCGGGACCGCGGGCGGCTTCGCCCTGCGGCGGCGGAAGAGGCTCAGCACCGGTCGCGCCCCGCTCAGGGCACCGGGACCAGCTCGAAGATGCGCGCCACCACGTCGTCCGACGTGATCTCTTCCGCCTCGGCCTCGTACGTGGTGACCACGCGGTGGCGCAGCACGTCGGGCCCGATGGCTTTCACGTCCTCCGGCGCCACGTAGGTGCGGCCGCGCAGGAACGCATGGGCCCGCGCGCAGACCGCGAGGGCGATGGTGGCGCGCGGCGACCCGCCGAACTCGATGAGCGGCGCCAGCTCGGCCGCGCCGTGCGCCTTGGGGTCGCGCGTGGCGCTCACCAGGTCCACGATGTAGTCCGCGATCTTGTCGTCCAGGTACAGCCCCGCGATCACCTGCCGCGCCTGGAGGATCTCCTCCGGCGTGGCGACGGGCGAGATGGGGATGTCGTTGCCGCCGGAGATGCGGCGCAGGATCTCCTTCTCCTCGTCGCGCGTGGGATAGCCCACGCGCACCTTGAGCATGAAGCGGTCGACCTGCGCCTCGGGCAGCGGGTACGTGCCCACCTGCTCGATGGGGTTTTGCGTGGCGAGCACCAGGAACGGCTGCGGCAGCGGATACGTCTCGCCGCCGATGGTGACCTGCTTCTCCTGCATGGCCTCCAGCAGCGCCGCCTGCACCTTGGCCGGGGCGCGGTTCACCTCGTCAGCCAGCACGATGTTGGCGAAGATGGGGCCCCGGTGCGGCACGAACTCGCCCGTGCGCTGGTTGTAGATGGTCGTCCCCACCACATCGGCCGGCAGCAGGTCGGGCGTGAACTGGATGCGGGCGAAGGTGGTGTGGATCGTCTCCGCCAGCGTCTTCACCGCCAGCGTCTTCGCCAGGCCGGGCAGCCCCTCGAACAGCACGTGCCCGCCGGTGAGCAGGCCGATGAGCAGCCGCTCGATCATGTAGTCCTGCCCCACCACGCGCTTGCCCATCTCGCGGGCGATGCGCTGGAGCAGGTCGCTGCGCACGCCCGGCGTGGCGGCGGGCGGGGACGGCACGGTCGGAATCATCTACGGCCTCGGCTGAACGGACTGGATATCGCTGCACGGAACGGACACGGCCCGGCACGAGGGAAATCCCGTGCCGGGCCGTTGGCGTATCCCGAATGGAGCGTTTTCGTTCCCGTGCCGGGCCGCCCGCTCAGAGGCGGGGCTGGATGTCGGTCGTCGTGTAGCACACGTCCAGGGAGTACAGGCACGGCCCGGGACACGACCCACCATCGGTGGGGTCCGGCTTCATGTAGAAGGCCGGCCCTCCGTCGGCGGGCGCGGGCTGCGGCGTGTCCGAGGTCCCGAACGATTCTACGAGAGCGATGAAACGTCCAGTTTGCGTTGCACGGCTGCTTCTCCGTCTGGAGTGTTGAGCCGCGGGTCCGCGAACCCCGCACCCCCCGGCGTCGGGCGGGCGGGTATCGCTAAGCGAGCGTTTGCATTCCGGATCCCCGCCGTTCGGCCGCCTCAGCCGCAGCCGACCTCTCCGTCACACGTGGAGAGCGAGTAGATGCACTTGTACTGACACGAGATGTGGCCCGTGGGCAAGATGTTGAACTCCGGAGTGCCCTCGCTTCCGGGCACGTCGACCGTTCCGAACGACTCGACGTCGATCGATCCCACGTCCAGCTTGCTCTTCATACCTGGCCTCCACGATGAGGTTTACTTGGAGAGATGGACCGTCGCCTACCGCAGCCGCTGCGTGTTCTCGGTTGGGCACTCGATGGGCTTGCACGTGGGTCCGCCCTCCAGCGTGAGCGTGCCCGACGCGGCGATGAAGTCGGCCTCCGTGCCGCTGGTGACAAGGATCGGCACCGTGTCGAACGACTCGACGGAGAGGTCATAGGGGAAGAGCTTGATCTGCATATCAGTTCCTTTCGGAAGGCGAGAAGAGAGCGGGAGCCGGGCTGCGCGTCACCGCGTGAGATTGCAGTTGTACATGCACGTCGGCGAGTCGGTGCAGTAGTCCGGGACCGTCGCGATCGCGCCGAACATCGGTCGCGTCGGATCGGTGAAGTCGGAGGCTGCGGGGTCGAAGCTCTCCACGTTAAGCTGCTCAGAATCGATCGTCAGCTTCATGCTCTCTCCTCGCGAGGAAGGTGATTCCGCCGAACCCCGGACTCGGCCCGGCCGAGATGCAGCAGCCCCACAGCAACGCTGCACCTTACGTCGTTAAAGGAGAGAGCACAAGAGCGGCGAAGACGCGGAGCAGTACGGCCCCGTGTCTCAGCTGCGGACGCAAAAACCGCGAGGCATGGATCGCTTCCTGAGGATGCTGTCACGGAAGATGCCGGGCAGCGATCGCTCAGCCGAGCGCCTTCGCGACCGCTATCGGACGTCACGACCGTTGCCGAGACGCTGCAAACCCGCGCCGGAAAGCCGAACACTACTAGGCCGCGCGACCGCTTTCCATCCGTACGTCGCGAGTGCTTGCGAACAATCAACCGTCCTGAAACTCGCCGAAGTACCTATTCATCGAGCGGAGCCCACGGGCGAACACGTCGTTGAGCGCGGTCGACTATCGCTCGGTCGAGGACGGAAAGAAATTTCTCCGTTATCTCCTTGCCATCCCATATGTCGTCGTTCACCGTCGCGTCTTCCAGACCAAAATCTTCAGACCACTCCCAACCTGATAGCAACTCCTCCCCACTCTTGATTCCGTGAACAGCTACTCCAATTAGCATACCGACGGGAGTGGGGAAAGCGTGTTGGAGGTACCGTTCCCAGAACTCGTCGAATCGCGTCGCTCCATCCACGAATTCCCATGTCGCACTACCTAATTCGTAAGGAAGCGCCATATAAAAAGGGGTATTCACCCGTCTTACGACTGGTTTCCGGTACGGCCTCGTAGCACTATAGAAGTTCCGTCTTACCTTGCGTTCGAAGACAATACAAGCGGAGCCACTCAGATGTATGAGATGAGACTCTATGCCTGGTATCGGAAATGAGTACAGTTTGAGTTGCTCACGAAACCAGATCCCGTAAGCCACAGCTTGTTGCTGCCCGACTTGGTTCGCAGCCTCAGATCGGTCGACGGCTTCTGATTCACTCCCCGCGTCAGGAGGAACAAGATGCCACGGACGAATGTGATACAACAGCGCGATTAGGCCCAGGAGTTCTAGGTGTGCGCCAGACAGCGAATGCACGAGTTCTACTGCTTGGTTGCTCGCGACAGCTTTAGTCGAGCCCGAGTCGGAACTAAGGCGCTCAGAAATTGCGCGGGCTAGAATCGCATGTCGCTCGCGACTGCTGGTACGGGCACCGGAGAGAATCGCTTGTCGGAAGGTGAAAGCGGCATCTGGATCTTCTAGGCCCTGAGTCACCTTGGAGGCGGTGTCTGTCTCCGTCGGATCGTGTTCACCTCGCTTTAAGTTCTGGGCAAGGACCGCAAGGAAAGCAAGTACGTTCGATTCCGCAGTGGAATGTGCAACGGAAAGATGCTTGCCGAAGTACCGTTCGATGAGCGGCTGTGCTGTGCGGACGTACAGCGCTTTCGCAACCTCGCCAGCCACTCCGCTTATGACCCCGCCCGCGATGATCTCGCTCGGTTCCATGGCATTACACCTTCGAGAATAGTTCTACCAACAGCGGTACTGACGACCAGTCTGAAAGGAAGTGCAGCCCAACATCAAATTAGGCAAGCAGGGCCGGAGTCAGATACGGAAACACTGTGATCGGTTTTCAGATTTGTCGCCCACTTGCCAGTTCAGTGGCGTCGAGCGAAGCAGGTCAACCTAGCCGAACGCTTTCCCGACCGCCTCGCGCACGTCGTGGTCGCGGTCTTTGGCCAGGCGCTGGAGGACGGCGCGGGCCGCTTCGCCGCCGATCTCGCCGAGGGCGCGGACGGCTTCCACGCGAATCTGCGTGGGGGTGCGCGAGAGCCAGCCGCCGCCCGCGCGCTCCGCCAGGGCCGGCACCGCGCGCGGGTCGCCGATGCGGCCCAGCGCGCGGATCATCTCCTGGCACGCCTCGTTGTCCGTCTCGCGGCCCAGCACCGCCAGGATGGGCGTGACGCCTGCGCCGGACTTCGTCAGCCCCAGCCCCAGCGCCGCCGCGGCGCGCAGGCCGGACTCCGCATCGGAGAGGCCGCGCACGAGCAGCGGCACCGCCTCCTCGCCGCCCAGCTTGCTGAGCGCCAGGATTGTCTCGCGGCGTACGCGCGGGTCGGAGTGGCGGATGGTGCGGGTGAAGTGGTCCAGCGCGTCGGCGCTGCGGATCTCGCCCAATATGCCCACCATGTTGCGGACCACGAACCAGCGCTCGTCGCCCACCATGTCCTCCAGCAGCGGCACGCCCACGTGGTCCAGCGCCACCAGCGCGTCGCGGTAGGCCCGCCGCGCGGACAGGTCGGATGCGGCGGTGAGCGCGTGCTCCAGCGGCTGCACCACCTCGGCGCCCAGGTACAGCACGGTGGCCCGCAGGCTGGCGCGCTCCTCCTCCGTCCGCGCGCGGCCCAGGCGCGCCACCAGCTCGTCGATCACCGGCCGGCGGTTCGCGAGGCGGTGGATGGCGAGCATCACGTGCCCGCGCACCGCGGGGCTCTTCGCGCCCAGGTGCTCGGCGTCGCGCCGGAGGTCCTCCACCAGCGCGATCACGCGGTCCACCATCCCCTGCTCCACCGCCCAGCGGCCCACGTACTCCAGCCGCTCCAGCGCCTCCAGCCGCTCGGAGTCGGAGCCGGCGTGCAGCATCTGCCGCAGCTCCTCGGCGTCCTCGTGCTCCACGCGCGTGGCGGACTCGCGGACCTGGTCGTACATGTCGGCGGTCGACCAAAGGATCACGTCGTCCTTCTCCTCCGCCAGCGGCTCCTCCGCCGCGACGGGCGGGTCGACCACCGAGCCGTTCACCACCACGCCGCGCGCCCCGGCCGCGGTGAGCACCGCGTGGAAGCCGCCCGCCGCGCGCACCACCCGCGGCGGCAGCGTGGCGGCGGAGAGGAAGCGTCCCAGCGACTCCGCGCCCATCTCGCGCCGCAGGACGAGCGACGACACGCCCTGCTCCGCCAGGCGCGCGGCGAAGCGGGCGGCGTGGGGCGAGCGGCGGGCCAGGGGCTCGGTGCCCGTGGCGAAGCCGCCGCGGCCCACGTCGCAGCGCAGGTCCATGCCCAGCGTGAGCAGGTCGGCCTCCAGCTTGTGGAGCGCCTGCGCCAGGGTGGGATGCGTGAGCGGGTAGAACTCGGCCAGGGCATAGCCCTTGGCGAGATCGCCCACCACCGCGCTCGTGGACCGGCCCCCGCTCACGTTTCGCTCATCGCTTGATGCGTTCTCCCCCGTCCTCGTAGCGGAAGATCCACGCGGCCAGCGCGCCCGGGCGAATGCGCCGGGCTCGTTCCCACGGCTCCACGTCCCACCGGCTGCCGCCGTCCGGGTCCACCAGCCCGTCCAGGCGCTGGAGGATCTGCCCCAGCCGCCCGCGCCAGCGCTCCCAGTTCGCGGCGCGGAGGTCCACCCAGCCGTTGTCGGCCGCCCACTGCCAGCCGTGCTCGCCCTCCTCGGGCCGCACCTTCACGTCACCGCCGCGCAGGACGCGCGCGCCGTCCGCCAGCAGGACGGGAAGGCCGATGGAGAGCATGCGCGTGCGCAGGTCCGCATCTCCCGTCACCAGCGCCTCCGCCGCCCGCGCCATCTCGGCGGGGTCGAGAGATGCGGCGCTTCCCAGGTCTCCCCCGTGCAGGCGGCTCAGGATGGCGCCCTCGAAGAGCAGCTTGGCGAGCCGCGGCGGGCCCAGCATCTCGTAGGCGATGGACGAGACGCCGTTCGCGTCCTCCAGCTCGTCCATGCGGGCCAGGGCGCTCTCGCGCAGCACGCCGGCGCGGTACGTGGGGCCGGAGGTGGATGCATCGAGCGCGGCGATCACGTCGCGGCCGGTGGGGTGGCCGCGCACCTCGCGCACGGCGTTCGCGGCGATCTCCTCCGGGGTGATGAACTCCATCAGCCCCAACGCAGTCAGCGTCTCGAACTCCGGCGGGGAGAAGAGGCCGTTCTCGCCCGCGTCCAGGAAGACGCCCGTGAGCGCCTCGCCCGTGTCGGACCACGACTCCGGGGCGGACGCGTCGAACGCCGTCTCCACGCGCATCGGCACGGTAGAATCGACGCGGCGGATGGGCTTCCCGGCGCGCTTCACCTCGCCGAAGCCCACGCGCTTCCACGAGATGGCCGCCGTGGGCTTGATCTCCTTGACCGCGGGGGCGCCGGGCGTGCGCGCCATGAGATAGAGCAGGAGGGTGTGCGCGCCGGCGAGGGACGACTTGGCCAGCAGCACGCGCGACGGGCGCTCTTCGGAGTGCGTGAAGGGGATGTTCAGCCCCATGCCCCCGGTGCCCGCCGTGCCGATCTTGAGGTACATCCGCGTCCCCGCGCGCTTCATCGCATCGAGCGCGATCTGCGCGTGGCGGATCAGCTGGGGAAGATAAAGCGTGGCGAGGTGCCGCTCAACCGATTCGTTGTCGGCCTCGCCCGCCTTCGACTTCTCCAGCAGGCCCGACGCGCTGGCGAACATGTTCTGGTACGCGAACACCGTCGCCGTGTTGATGCAGTCCACCACCAGGTCGGGGCGATGCGTGAGCAGCAGATGACCGAGCGCCGATCTCTCCACCGCGTCATCCGCAGGCGGGGCGTACAGCTCCTCCAGGATCAGCGCGCGGGCCGCGGGATCGGCCAGGATCTCCGCCCGGCGCCGGTCCTTCAGCGCGTGCGGGACGAAGACGTCGCCCCACTCGGCGGAAAGCTCCACACCTTGCGCCGAGGGCTCCGTGCGAAGCTCGGCGAGGCCGCCTTCCGCCTCCGCCTGCGTGAGGCCGGAGATGACGAGCGCCGCCGGCCGGTGCGGCAGCAGCTCGCGCGCGATGGCCATGCCGACGAGCCCCGACCCGCCGAGGATGAGAACGCGTGACCCCTGTATGTCCATGAAAACGCAGAAGGATGCGGAGTGTGTGCGCGTCCCGGCGGCGGTGTGGCCGCCGGGACGTGGAGTGGGCTACGGGATTCGGTGGGTGCGGATCAGCTGCGTTTGGTGGGCCGCCCGCCGGGCTTGCCGGGGCCGCGCTTGGGGCCGCCGCCGGGCCCCTTCCGCGGGCCGCCGGACGGCGGACGCTTGCCGCGCGGACCGTCTCCCTCGCCGCGGGGAGCGCGGCCGGGCTTGGACGTTGAGCGCCACTCGTCCGTCTCGTCCGCAGGGGCGCCGCGGCCGCGCGCGGGTGGTGCGGGACGCTTGCTGCGGGGCAGCATCGCGCCCTCGTCCTTCGAGAAAGGCCGCTTGTTGCGCGGCCCCTCCGCCGCGTCGCCGCGAGGCGGACGGCCGGACGCCGCCGGACGCTTGCCGCGTGGCGTATCCGCCGCGTCGCGAGACGGGCGGCCCGGCGCGGCGGGACGCTTCGGCCGCGGCGCATCACCGGCGTCGTCGCGGTCGGGGCGGCGGGGAGAGGAAGATGACGAGCCGCGGCCGGCGCGATGGCCCTCCGCGCGCTCGGAACGCTCCGCGCGGTTCGGCCTGTCCGGCCGCTCGGGGCGATACGCGGCGCCGGAGCGCGCGGGCGGACGCTTCCCACGCGGCGCATCCCCGTCGTCGCGGGCCGGACGCTTGCCGCGAGGCGCATCCCCATCATCGCGAGTGGGACGCTTGCCACGCGGCGCATCTGCGGACTCGGCGCCGCGGCGGAACGGAGCGTCGGACGAGGCGCCCTTCCGCGCCGGGCCCGAACGCTCGGGCCGGTCGGCGCTGCCGCGCGAGCCGAACTTCCCGCGCGGCGCATCTGCCGCGTCGTCGCGCTCCGGGCGGCGAGCGGCACCCGCGGGCTTGCCGGGACGATCATGGCGCGCGGTCCGCCCCGCATCTCCCGAATCCGCCGCGTCCCTGCTGGGGCGAGGCGCGGAGCCCGGACGCTCGTGCCGCGTCTCGGACAGCGGACGCCGCACCGCATCGTCCGCCGAACCACGGCCGGCAGGCTTCGCCTCGGCCTTCTCGCGCGCGGCGACGCTGCGGGCCCGCCAGTCCGTCTTCGGCAGCCCGCGGTCCTCGGCGGACTCACGGCCGAGAGGAGAGGCGGACTTGCGCGGCGCGTCCGCATCTTCCGACCACTTGCCGCGCTTCACAGGCGTGTCATCGCGCTTTCCGCGCCCGGGACCGTCGCTGCGGCCCGGCTTCGCGCCCGGACGGCCGCGCGGCGCGGCGGACGCGCCCTCGGCGGGACGCTCCCACTTGCCGGGCGCCGTCTTCCGCTTCGGCGGCTCGTCGCCCGAAGCGTGGCCGCGCTTGCCGGCCGACTTCGCCTCGTACGCCTTCTCCACCGCCTTCGCGGTTCGGGAGCGCGGCGCCTTCCGGTCGCCATCCTCCGGCACCAGCGCGGGACGCAGGCGAGCGGACGGACGGACGCGCTCTCCGTCCACCGTCTTCCCCGCCGTCGCCTTCCGCGCTCCGCGCATCTCGTCCACCGTGGGCGGGCGGCGGCGCGGATACGCATCCTTCACCTTGTCGTCGGACCCGTCGGCGGCCTTGGCGCGCGGCTTGGCGTTGCGCACGGCGTCCAGCTCGTGCTTGCCGATCACGCGCCACTTGCCGAGGCCCAGCTCGCCCAGCTCCACCGGCCCGAACCGCCGCCGGATCAGCCGCCGCACCGGGTGGCCGATGCTCTCCAGCATGCGCCGGATCTCGCGCTTCTTCCCCTCGCGCAGCACGATGCGGATGCGGAAGACGCCCTCGTCCACCTGGTGCAGCCGGGTGACCGACTCGGCCTTCGCCACCCCGTCTTCCAGCTTCACCCCGCGCACCAGCTCGCGCGTCTCCTCGCTCGAGAGCTGGCCCATCGCGTCGGCCAGGTACTCCTTGGTGGTCCCGTAGCTGGGGTGCAGCATCAGGTGGGCGGTGTCGCCGTCGTTGGTCATCAGCAGGATGCCTTCGCTGTCGCGGTCCAGGCGTCCCACGTGGAAGAGCGAGGCGTACTTCTCCGGCAGCAGGTCGTACACCGTCTGCCGGCCGTACTGGTCGATGCGCGTGGTCACGTAGCCGCGCGGCTTGTGCAGCGCGATCCAGGTGAGCGGCACCTGCTCCACGGACTTGCCGTCGACCTGCACGTCGTCGTGGCCGGGGCGCACCTTGGTGCCCGGCGCCGTCACGCTGGCGCCGTTCACGAACACGCGTCCCTGCGCGATCAGCTCCTCGCTGGCGCGGCGCGAGGCGATCCCGGCGCGCGCCAGGTAGGCCTGCAGGCGGACCTCGCCGCCACGGGCGGAGGGCTTACTGGGCATGCGACCCACTTTCCTTGTCTCTCTGTGCGAGCACCACCGGCAGCTCCTCGGAGCGGGGCAGGTCGTCGATGGTGCGGAACCCGAAATGCTGCAAGAAGAAGGGCGTCGTGCCGTACAGCAGCGGACGGCCAAGCCCTTCGCCGCGGCCCACCACCTCCACCAGGCCGCGCTCCTGCAGCGTCTTCAGCACGCCGCCGGCGCCAACGCCGCGGATCTCCTCCACCTCGGCGCGGCCCACCGGCTGGCGGTACGCGATGATGGCCAGCGTCTCCAGCGCGGGCGCGGACAGGCGCGACGCGGCGGGCACCGTGTCGAAGCGCTCCAGCACCGGCGCGTACTCCGGCCGCGTGAGGAGCTGCCAGCCGCCGGCGACCTCGAAGACGGCGAACGCCCGCTCCTCGCGCTCGTACTCCGCGCGAAGCTCGGCCACCGCCTCCTCCACCCGCTGCTCGTCCAATCCCTCCTCGGCGCGGGCCAGGTCCTCGGCGCTCAGCGGCGCCTGGCTGGCGAAGAGCAGCGCCTCGACCATGCGGCTCACGCGCACGTCACTGGCCCTCGCGCGCGCGGAAGATCCACAGCGGGCTGAACGGCGAAACCTGGCGCAGGCGCACGGTGTTGCGCTTCGCCAGCTCCAGGCACGCGAGCACGGTGACGACCGCGTGCATCCGCGTCCCCCACGGCGCCACCAGCGCGGCCAGCTCCACGCGCCGCGAGCGCTCCAGCGCCTCTTGCACCAGCGCCATCTTCTCATCCACCCGCACCGGCTGGCCGTGGATGTGGTAGCCCGCCGCGGGCTCGGCAAGGCGCTCGCCCAGCAGCATCGCCGCAGTCCACACCTCGCCCCACTCCGTCGTCAGCGGCAGGTCCGCGAGCCGCGGCGCCGGGCGGACCTCCACGAAGCCGCGGCCGTACAGCCGGGCGCGCACGCGCTCCGCCTGCTCCAGGTGCCGGGCCGCCTCGCGGAAGTGCTCGTACTCCAGCAGCCGCCGCACCAGCTCGGCGCGCGGGTCCTCCTCGTCGCCCGCGTCGCCGTGGCGCGGGAAGAGCATCTGCGCCTTGATGCGGATCAGCGTGGCCGCCACCTCCAGGAACTCCCCCGCGCGCTCCAGCTCCAGGTGCTCCACGCTGCGGATCGCCGCCAGGAACTGCGCCGTGATCCGCGAGATGGGGATGTCGAAGATGTCGATGTCCTGGTTGCGGATCAGGTGCAGCAGCAGGTCCAGCGGCCCGTGGAATCGCTCCAGGTCCACCTCGTACGGATCGCGCGCGACCGTCCCCGCGGCCTCCATCGGTCAGACCAGCACTTCCTGCAAGCCGCGGAACACCGAGTAGATGCCGTTCGTGAGCGGCGTCAGGAATCGGAAGCCGCCCACGAACACCAGCAGCATCAGCACCGCCATCCCGTAGCGGCTCATCTCCCGGTAGCTCAGCGCCGCCTTGGGCGAGAGGAAGTGCACCAGCACCCGCGACCCGTCCAGCGGCGGGATGGGGATGAGGTTGAAGAGGATGAGCAGGATGTTGAGCCGCACCCCGATGTCGAACATCTGCAGCAGCGTGTTCCACACGCCCTCTGCTCCCGGCGCCAGGCGGTACGCCCAGATCATCGCCACGCAGAGCAGGGTGAAGACGATCGCCATCCCGAAGTTCGCCACCACGCCGGCGATGGAGACCAGCAGGTCGCCCCGCTTGTAGTTGCGATACTTCCGCGGCGTGGTAGGCACCGGCTTGGCCCAGCCCAGCAGCGGCGCCCCGGTGAGCATGGCGATCATGGGCAGCAGCAGCGTGCCCACGGGGTCGATGTGCGCGGCGGGGTTCAGCGTCACGCGCCCCAGCATGTACGCCGTGTCGTCGCCCTGCTTGAGCGCGACCCACGCGTGGGCGAACTCGTGCACGGTGAACGACAGGATAAGGATGGGAAGGCTGAGGAGGAGGTAGCGTGGGTCTGGCATGGCGCGCAAGCTAGGGCGCGTGCCGGGCGTTGTCAAAAGCGGGCCCGCGCGGGGTTGACAGGTCCGCCGCTGGCGGGTAGCTTTCGTGCTTTCTGGCGTTGCCCGTGCCCGGGTGCGCCGCAACGATCCCGCTGGAGGAAACCTTGCCGAACGTCAAGTCCGCCGAAAAGAGGATGCGGACCAGTGCGATCCGCGCCGACCGCAACCGGCAGTATCGCTCGCGGCTCCGCACCGCGCTCAAGAAGGTCCGTCAGGCGGACGACGCCCAGACGGGCGCCGCCGCCCTTCAGGAGGCCGCCCGCATGCTCGACAAGGCTGCTGCCAAGCGCATCATCCATCCGAACAAGGCCGCCCGCGCCAAGTCGCGCCTGACCGCCATGATCCGGAAGCTCGACACCGCCGCCGCGTAAGCAGCAGCGCCGCAAGACAGCAGAAGGCCCGCCCGCTCCCAGAGCCGGCGGGCCTTCTCGCGAGCACAGCAGCACCCGCAACAATGAACGAGCCCGGCTCCCGGTCGGGCAGCAACTTCTTTCATACCACCACCGTTCACATGAGGCCGGCACGTGGAGCTTTCCGCCTTGACGGTTCGCGTCCTCCTGTTGTTCTTCCCCGGCGTGCTCTGCGCGCTCCTGGTGGATGCGCTGACGGTGCACAAAGAACGCAAGGCGGTTGAGTTCCTGACGCACGCCTTTCTTCTGGGGATCGGCTCGTACCTCACCCTCTACGTCGCGAGGGAGCTTGTCGATGCGGTAGCCGAACTTCCGTGGAGCCCTTACCGGCCGCTCCCGCTCACGTTCTTCGACGCCCTGCTCGACGTCAAGGCGCGGATTGCATGGGGAGAGATATTCCTCGCTGCCGTTTCCGCAGTCGCGCTGGCCGGTACCGTCTCGGCTTTCGCCACTCACAAGGTGCTCCACCGGTTAGCGAAGCGGTGGCACATCTCGCGCAAGATCGGCGAGCTGGACCTGTGGGCACTCCTCTTCAACGCTCCAGGCACCAGTGGATGGGTGACGGTTCGTGACCTGCGCTACGATCTCATGTTCTTCGGCTGGGTTGAGGCGTTCTCCGACATGGCGGACAAACCCCAGCTCATCCTCCGGGATGTGGTCACGTTCGAAGGCAGCACGGGACGGGAACTGTACAGATCAGATCGTGTATTCCTGGCGAGGGAGGCGGATTCGATCATCATCGAGCCCTTCCCATCACGTTCTCCGGATAACGTAGGAGCTGGCGATGGACTCTCAGAGCCACACACCACCGCTGCGCGAAGGGAAGTTCATCAAGGGTGGACTGAACACGGATCCGCAGACCCCACGACCGAACTTCACGCCGGCCCCGCTCGGACCACGCACCGTCGCGGCGGCAGCGACGGAGAAGAAGTAGAGCAAGCGGGCGAGCGTGATCCGGACCCTACGCTCACCCGTCCGGACGAGTAGACGGAGGATAAAAGAGAAGGCCCGCTGAGATCGCTCAGCGGGCCTTCAGCATTCTCCGACTGTCGCGCGGTTCGCTACAGCTCCGAGCCGCAGACTTCGCAGTACCAGGCGTGGGGCTCGTTGAGGGCGCCGCACTCCTTGCAGAGCAGGCGGCCCGCGGGGGGGGCGCCGGACGGCAGGGTGGGCACGTCTCCCCCGCCCCGCCCGCTCGGCGCGGGAGGAGGCGTGGGCGAGCCGGAGATGGCGCGGTCCAGCTCCTCCAGGAATGCCAGGTCGTCGGCCGCCAGGCCCGCATCCGCAGCGCTGCCTGAGGATTTGCCGACGGTGGACGGGCCGACGTCCACGTCGTTCAGGAACTCCAGCCCGTCGCTCTCGGCGCCCGCGTCCCAAGCGGAGGGCTTCGCGGGCGGCGCGTCCCAGCCCGGAGCCTTGGGCGCGGCGGGGGCGTCCCACGCGGCGGTCTGGCGATCCAGCGCGTCCAGCCACGGCAGGTCCACATCTTCCTCGTCCGCCGCCTCTTCACCGGCCGCAGCGGTCGCGTCCGCGGCGAACTCGTTGCCGAACGGGTCGCCTTCGGGCTCGGCGGACGCGTTCGCTGCGGCCGCCTCGGACGGGTACTGCTCCGCGAACGGCTCGCCGGCGTCGATCTCGGGTGCGATCTCCTCCTCCGCATCCTCGAAGTCGGTGTCGTCCGCGATGGCTTCGGGCGCCGCGACGTCGGCGCCGATCGGCTCCACGTCGACCGGCTCGGCTTCGACGGCCGGGTCGTCGTCGTAGCCCGCCGCGGCGGTCACATCGCCCGAACCATCCGCATCGGCCGAAGCGGATGCGTCCGACGAGGCGTCGGAAGCCGTTGCGGGCTGTCCATCTCCCGTCTGCGGCTCCGCATCCGCGGCGTCGCCGCCGCCGATCTCGGCGAGGAGGCGGGAGAGGCGCTCCACCTCGTCGCGCGCGCGGCCGAGCTCTTCCTCGGCGGTGGCGGCGTCGTTCTCCATCCCCGGGCGCGCCTCGTCCCACGCCGCGTCGTCCAGCTCGCCGATCACGTGGCGCAGGCGGGTCTCCTCCAGCGCGTCGAGCGCGGCGGCGCGGCGGCCATCGGCTTCGTCCATACCCGTGCGGAGCGCGGCCAGGTTGCGGTCCAGCTCCTCGCGGTGCGTGCCCAGCTCCTCGGTCACGCGCGCCAGGCGGGCCTGGTAGTCGCCGCGCACCCGCTCGGCCACGCGCTCCGAAGCCTCGGTGCGCACCTCGTCGAGCTTGGCGATCCAGCCGCGAAGCTGCTCGCGCTGGCGGATCAGGTCGTGCACCGGCGTGGGCTCGCCGGACGCGTTCGCAGCAGTCATCGGGATCTTCCGTGTGGAAGGACGCGGCGTGGCCTCAGCCGCGGAACAGGTCGATCAGCACGCCCGCGAGCTCGGCCGGCGCCACCGGCTCCACCTCGGGCACGTTGGGGAAGGCCGGCGGCTGGAAGAACGCGCGCTCCATGCCGCGGTCGTACGCCGACCAGGCGCCCTCGTCCACCGCCGCCAGCGCGGCCATGGCGGGATTCATCTTGCTGTCCAGGTCGTCGGCGTAGTGCAGGATCATGGCCTCCAGCGTCTGCGGCACCTTGGGGCTGGCCCACTCGTGGCGCCCCTGGTGGCTGGCGATGAGGTGCTGCAGGTGCAGCAGCTTCTCGGGCGAGATGCCCGGCAGCGCCTCTGCCTCGCGCGTCACGATCTGCAGGCCGATGAGGATGTGGCCCAGCAGCTGGCCCTCGTCGGTGTACATGATGGTGCGGTGCGCAGCCAGCTCGCGCACCTTGCCGATGTCGTGCAGCAGCGCGCCCGCCACCAGCAGGTCGCGGTCTATGCGCGCGCCCTGCGACTGGTAGTGCGCACCAAGCCGGTCGGCGCTCCTGGCGACGGAGAGCGAGTGCTCCATCAGCCCGCCCAGGTAGGCGTGGTGGTTCTTCTTGGCCGCGGGGTGCATGCGGAACTGCTTGCCCAGCGTGGTCTTCTTCCCCACGCACCGCGTGAGCAGTGTGCGCAGCGCCAGGTCGCTCACCGTCTCCACCAGCTGGTCCAG
>DASRQW010000526.1 GCA_035696245.1 Longimicrobiaceae bacterium
CCGGCCACGAGCTGCACCACCGCGCGCTGCTGCGAAGCCACTACCTCGCGAAGTCGTTTCGGGTTGCCTGAGTACCGGTGGAGCAGGGTCGATCAGCCTGCATGGAGACGAGACGAAGGCGGGAGCGGCATCGGAAGCCGCCCCCGCCTTCGTCGTCGTGCACGCCCGCTGGCGGACGAACATCCCGTCGCGGTCGGCGCTGTATCGCCGCAAGCGGGGTGATCGCCGAACGTCAGGGGGCGCAGTACGGGGCGGTGCTGGTGAAGTTGACGGTCTTGAAGCCGCTCGCCGTATCGTTGTTCGCGTCGGTGACGGTGACGCTCAGGTTCAGGATGCCGACGGTGCTTCGCGTCGCCTCGATCACGCCGTCGCCCAGGTCGCTGAACGTGCCGCCGGATGCGCTCCACGAATACGAGTACGGGGCGGTACCGCCGGAGACGTTGGCGTAGTACACGCAGGTGCTGCCGGCGTGCACGGGGCTGGGGCCGTTGAGGGATACGGACGAGGACGATAACGTCAGCCGCGGACCGGTGGGCCCGGTGCTCCGTGCCGTGCTCGCGCCCGACTCGCATCCTGCCACCGCGGCCGCGAGCGCCAGGATGCTCATCCACTTGCCTGCTTTTCTCATCAGTTACTCCTTGGTTCGGGTTCCTTCGACTCTGCACCGCACGTGGAGCGGCGTCTATTGCGTCCTCAGATGTTTAACGCGTGACGGACCTCGGCGCAATAGGAGTGGTGGTGATGCGGCTCCCCGTGGATGACCATCCGGTCCCACGGATCGGCGGGCACTCGTGGGAGCGGATGGACAGACGGGCGCGGCCAGGAGGTCAGACGCTCTGGCAGGCGAGGAGGCAGGAGTATTTGGGATAGGTGCAGAAGACGCCGACGGTGTCGTACGTGCCGTCGTCGGCCACGATGTCCTTGACGGCGGGAGCGGGCTCAAACGAGGCGACTTCCAGGTGTTCGATGCTCAGTGTCAGCTTGCTCATCTGTGTGCTCCAGTTGCGCAGGTGAACGTACTTCAGGAGATGGGAAATCTGCTGCAATTTTCGCGCGCGACGGCGCTAAGTGGATGCCGGATGCGCTCGGGATGTCTCCATCTTCCGCTCTCTCCGGATCCGAGATCGCACACGCAACCGCGGCTGGGCCTTGCGCGCGCGGGGCGGATGCGGCAGCGTGGCGCGCATGAGATCAAGGATCCAGATCGCCCTGTACGAGCCGGAGATTCCCGGGAACGCGGGCGCCGTCGCGCGGACGTGCGGGGCCACGGGCACGCCGCTGCACCTGATCGGGCGCCTGGGGTTCAGCTTCACGCACCCCAAGGCGAAGCGCGCGCTGATGGACTACTGGCAGCACACGGAGTACGTGCACCACGCCACGTACGCCGACTTCCTCGCATCCGTTCAGCCGCGCCGCATCTGGATGATGACGACGAAGGCGAACACGTCGCTGTGGGAGGCGCGCTTCGAGCCGGGCGACGTGCTGCTGTTCGGCCCGGAGTCGCGGGGGCTGCCGGACGACCTGCTGGCGGCCGATCCGGAGCGGAACCTGCGCATCCCCATGCGCGAGGTGGCGCGGAGCCTGAACCTCTCCACCGCGGTCGGAGTGGCGCTGTACGAGGCGCTGCGGCAGACCGGCGGGCCTCCGCTGGAAGGGTGAAGAACGCTTCGTGACGGACCCGGAACACCGCCGTAAACCCGCCGTTTTGCTCGGTTGACAGGGGGTGGCACCGGGTCTAGGTTACGCGCCGGACGGTAGTACCGGACGGGGCAGTCACGACGCGAACTTCAGCTCTCGATATCATGGACAAGATTACGGTCGTCGGCGCCGGAAACGTGGGCGCCACCGCGGCGCAGCGGGTCGCCGAGAAGGAGCTCGCCCGCGAGGTCGTGCTCATCGACATCGCCGAAGGCATCCCGCAGGGCAAGGGCCTGGACCAGTGGGAGTCGGCCCCCATCGAGCTGTTCGACTCGCGCATCACGGGCAGCAACGGGTACGAGGAGAGCGCCGGCTCCGGCATCTACATCGTGACCGCCGGTATCGCGCGCAAGCCGGGCATGAGCCGCGACGACCTGCTCACCACCAACGCGGGCATCGTCCGCCAGGTGTGCGAGAACATCGCCCGCGTGTCGCCCAACGCGATCATCATCATGGTCAGCAACCCGCTGGACGTGATGTGCTACGTGGCCATGAAGGCCAGCGGCTTCCCGCGCGAGCGGGTGCTGGGCATGGCGGGCGTGCTGGACACGGCGCGCTACCGCTCGTTCCTGGCCCTGGAGATGGACTGCTCGGTAGAGGACATCCAGGCGATGGTGCTGGGCGGCCACGGCGACACCATGGTGCCGCTCGTCTCCTACACCAGCGTCTCCGGCATCCCGGTCACGCAGCTCATCGCGAAGGACAAGCTCGACGCGATCGTGGACCGCACGCGCAACGGCGGCGCGGAGATCGTGAAGTTCCTGAAGACGGGCTCGGCGTACTACGCGCCGTCGGCCGGCGCGGTGCAGATGGCCGAGGCGATCGTCAAGGACAAGAAGCGCATCCTCCCCTGCGCCGCGTGGCTGCAGGGCGAGTACGGGATGGACGGCCTCTTCCTGGGCGTCCCGTGCAAGCTGGGCCGCAACGGCCTGGAGAAGATCATCGAGGTGGAGCTCTCGGCCGAGGAGCGCGCCGCGCTGGAGAAGTCGGCCGACGCAGTGCGCGAGCCGATGGCGCTCGTGTAGCTGGCGGATGGCGCCGCGTCTCCCGTCTCTCGGACGGGAACGCGGCGCTTCTTTCTTACGGCTGGACCGTTCCTCTTCGCAACTCGACGGAGACGTACCGTATGCCTTCTGCGCATCGGGCCACCTCGCTCGGCTCCGCGCTCCGCTACCGCGGGCGCGAGGGGATGTGGGCGTGGCTGCTGCACCGCGTGACGGGGCTGGGCATCCTGCTCTTCCTCATCGTGCACGTGGTGGACACCGCCATCGTGATCTACCGTCCCGACCTGTACGACGAGGCCCTGGCCCTGTACAAGTCGGGCTTCTTCCGCGTGGCGGAGCTGCTGATCTTCTTCTCCGTGCTCTTCCACGCGGCCAACGGGCTGCGCGTGGTGGTGCAGGACTTCTGGCCGCGCACCATGCTGCGGCAGCGGCAGATGACGTACGCCGTGGCCGCCGTGGTGGTGCTGGCGATGCTGCCGGTGACGTGGATGATGATCTCGCCGCTGTTCGGCCGGCCGGAGCCGGGCGCGGCGCGGTACGAGGAGCAGCAGCGGGTGCGGCACGAGGACCGGCTCTCGCCCACGCCCACGGCGCAGGCTCCGTCTGCTGGGCAGGGGGTGGCGCTGTGAGCGGGCGGGGCGCGGCCCGGCGCGGCGGCGGCTACGAGCGCCCGCGCGACCGCGGCAACTTCGAGCTGGCGGCGTGGTTCTTCATGCGCATCTCGGGGCTGCTGCTCATCTTCCTGGCGCTGTACCACCTGGTGTGGTGGAACCTGATCATCGGCGTGCACCACCTGAGCGCCGACGTGGTGCGGGAGCGGTGGACGAACCCGTTCTGGCGCCTCTTCAACGTGGCGCTGGTGAGCTTCGCCATGCTGCACGGGCTGAACGGGGCGCGCTACTCCATCGAGGACTACGTGCGCAGGCCGGGCGCGCAGATGGTGGTGAAGACGATCGTCTACACCATCGTGCTGGGCTCGCTGGCCGTGGGCATCTTCGCGCTGCTGACCTTCGACCCTCGAGTCTTCGCCGGGCAATGATCCATACGCATACGTACGACTCGCTGGTGGTGGGCGCGGGCGGGGCGGGGATGATGGCCGCCATCTACCTGTCGCGGAATCCGAACATCAAGACGGCGGTCATCTCCAAGCTGTACCCCACGCGCTCGCACACGGGCGCGGCGCAGGGCGGCATCTGCGCGGCGCTGGCGAACCTGGAGGAGGACCACCCGGAGTGGCACGCGTTCGACACCGTGAAGGGGTCGGACTACCTGGGTGACCAGGACGCGATCCAGACCATGTGCGAGGAGGCGGTGGACGTCATCGTCGAGCTGGAGCACATGGGCCTGCCGTTCTCGCGCACGCCCGACGGCAAGATCGCCCAGCGCCCCTTCGGCGGGCACACGCACCACTTCGGGCAGGGCCCGGTGCGCCGCAGCTGCTACGCGGCCGACCGCACGGGCCACATGATCCTGCAGACGCTCTACCAGAACTGCATCAAGAACGGCGTGGACTTCTACGACGAGTTCCAGGTCGTGGACGTGATCGTGGAGGGCGGGGTGTGCTGCGGCGTGGTGGCGTGGCACGTGGAGTCCGGCGACCTGCACGTCTTCCGCGCGAAGGCGACGCTGTTCGCCACGGGCGGCTTCGGGCGGGTGTGGAGCATCACGTCGAACGCGCACGCCAACACGGGCGACGGCCCGGCGATCGCGCTGCGGGCGGGCATCCCGCTGGAGGACATGGAGTTCTACCAGTTCCACCCCACGGGCATCTACCGCCTGGGCATCCTCATCACCGAGGGCGTGCGCGGCGAGGGCGGCATCCTGCGCAACGACAACGGCGAGCGGTTCATGGAGCGCTATGCGCCCACCATGAAGGACCTGGCCAGCCGCGACGTGGTCTCGCGCGCGATCCACAAGGAGATCCGTGAGGGGCGCGGCATCAACGGCAAGAAGTACGTGTACCTCGACGCGACGCACCTGGGGAAGGAAGTCATCGAGTCGAAGCTTCCCGACATCGCCGACTTCTGCCGGACCTACCTGGGCATCGACCCGGTGAAGGAGCCGATGCCCATCCAGCCCACGGCGCACTACGCGATGGGCGGCATCCCCACCGACATCGACTGCCGGGTGATCCTGGACGACAGGAACACCGTGCTGCCGGGGATGTACGCGGCGGGCGAGACAGCGTGCGTGTCGGTGCACGGCGCCAACCGGCTGGGCACGAACTCGCTGCTCGACCTCGTG